>JBARZF010000620.1:0-5554 GCA_049649675.1 Rivularia sp. (in: cyanobacteria)
TGTTGGTTTAGCGGGAGAGAATGAAGTAGAAAGTTTTGAATTTCGGTTTAATCCGGTGCGGGGTAGAATGTTGATTCGTCACTTCAGTGCTTGTAATGCTTTGGATAGTTTGCGGAGGAAGTTGTTGCAGCGGGGGTGATATGAGGATCGGAATAATATATTTTTAACGCAGAGGGGCGCAAAGGTAAGCGCAGAGGAACGCAGAGTATTTGTAGATGGTAGATGGTAGGTTGGGTTAGACACGATTGAGGAATTTTATTTGTAACAAGTAGCTATATTAATCGTGTCGTAACCCAACATTGTAACTAGTAGTCTTCATATCCGCTGAGAATTGCAAACCCCCAACTAATAGCAAAAGTCCATTAAAATGCACCAAGAACATTGGAATTAAGCAGGAAGAAAACAGTAGTATTCATCTGCGGGGAATATCTACCCACCGAATATTATTTTGCTGTTGTGATGTTGCGATATCTCGCCATTCAACTTGTGTAGAAGGTTGTATCTGAGTTATATTTTCCTGCTGTTGAGTTGTTAAATCTTCCGTTTCATCAAGGTTTTCTCTACAGCTAGCTTGAAAATTTAATAACATTTCGGGTTGTAACCAAGATTCACCGATCGCTAAATATTCTTCTACAATAATGACTTCAATATTCAAAGCGTTACATTTACGAATAATTTCAGGGGAAGAAGCGAGAAAAACTATTTTAGCTTCAAGATTTTCTGAGAGTTTGAGCAAACTATATAAATAGCAATCCAATAAACTATTATTCTCAGTATTTGTTTGGTGAATTTTCTCATCGATAAAATAGACTGTTCCACCAGCAACTGTTTTAAATATCAAAACCTCATCATCATATTCTAATAATGAATTGATGATGAGATTTGCATTGTTAGTAGCAGATTGGAAGTTACCTGAACTCAGATGTTGTAGTTGGGTATAAAAGTATTTTGGTAAGATAATATCTTTTGTAAAATCATTTATATATTGGGGATTTATAAGACATAAATCTGGTTCGAGAGCGTATAAAATTTTCATCGGTATGTACAGTTTTATATTGGATTTATTTGGTAATATATCAAATCTAAGTTAATTTGTGCTTGTTTGTGATTGGGATCGAGATTTAGAACGCGTTTATAATCTTTAATTGCTGCTTGTATATTTGCTATTTCAGAATGAATATTTGCTCTATAATAGTATGCCTCCGGGTCATTAGTAAAATTAATAACCTTAGAAAAATAATCGATTGCTATTTGTTTTTTACCTAAAGTATCATTAACTATACCAAGATTAAAATAAGCGTCATTGTAGTCAGGACATATAGTAACAGCCTGTATATAATCATTAAGGCTTGCTTGAAAATTGTCTGAATCAAAATAAGCATTACCTCTTTGAAAATATGATTTAGCATCCCGAAGATCAATACTAATAGCTTGAGTAAAATCTTTAATTGCAGCTTGATGATTGCCTAGTTTAGAGTGAGCAACACCTCGATGATAGTAAGCTTCAGCAAGATTACTATTAAGTTGCAATGCTTCACTAAAATATTTAATTGCTTCACCGTAATTTTGATTGTTAGCTTTTTCTAATCCCGAATGTAATAAGTTGTCAGCATTAATTGAAGGATTGTTATTCGTATTTGGTGAAATATCTATAAAAGTTATACAAAGTGGAAGAGTATATAAATTATTAATTGAAGATTTGCATTGTTCGCATTCTTTATTCAGAAATTCCCAGCTATCTTGATGATATCCAAGTTGGCAAGGTTCACAAACATATATTTTCTCTCCTGGTTGAAGAATTTCACCACTTACACGGTCTTTTTGTCCAATTAAATTTGATAGCAGTTCATCCATATTAACGGTTTTATTTTTTTGCTAATATCTTAAATCTATTAAAATAAACCAAAAACTCTCATCAGTCATCTTTAGATGACTTTTACTATTAGCCAGGGATTTACAATCCCTGGCGATTATCATGCTTAAACCTATTAGCTAATAAAACATTATTTAGCTAACAATATTGGCTCAGATTTAACTACTTGAACACGCTTTGCTTCCTCACCCAAAAAGTAACCAATTTCTCTCCTAACGGGGTCACAAACGATAGAAACACACCAAGGATGATAAAAAAATGCTCGCTGGGTTCTCATATCTGTTCCCGACATAAAAACGCCAATATTGGGATGAGAATGATACCAGCCAACTATATTTGCTTCTGGATGAGTTGATTTAGCATAATCCATAATTCCTTGCCAAGAATCTGGAGTAAATTCTAAATGCGCTCCGGTTCCAATTGTTGCTGGTGCTGGTACTGCTGCGGTAATTTCTACATATATTCCATGTTCTGAATCGTGATAAGCTTGACCGAAAAGAATACCTCCTTGCTCAACACTTGTGTTTGCTTCTAAATGATTAGTAAGCGCTGTAAGTGCTGAATGCGAAATATAAACCTGAGTATATGTAAAATAAACTTTTCTTTCAGCTAGAAATTCCTTAATCGGTTTCTCTATCGGCTTATAAACATCCTCACATTCAACCCATTCAATTTGATTGAGTTGAGTTAACATTGGTTCATCTTGATTCATCGGTTTAAGCTTTATAAACCGTGAAGGAATTATTACTAAATTTCGTTTTAATTTATTAAATATCATTCCAAACAATTGTTGATGTTGGTTTTTTAGTAGCTTTGAAAGTTTGAGTATCTACCGGAAAAAGTTGCATATGATTTTCAGCCCAATCCTCTGCTTTACTATTAGCAGGACTTTTCAAATTCAGAACATCTTTGGAATACTGAATTATTTTGCCAATACGGATTACTAATTCAGAAAGATTCTCTGCCATTGTCCAGTAACTACCGAGACAAACATTTTTATTCTTAAAAACATTGGGGTGAAATATGTCGGTAATAAACTTAGCGTTTGGTTTTTCTCTAGGGTAGTTATTGCCTAAAGTAATTTCTACGCTGTGAGTTTTGCGATATACAGGTAGATTATAAAATAAACGTTCTATTCCTTTACAGCGATATTCAATCGTGTAAACTTCTACTGGTTTTCCTTGAGTTGAAGCAATAACTAAAGTACCACCGGAATTATTAACAAGTTGAGATAATTCCTTAAAATCATTTTCTAAACGCTTTTCTCGGATATTCATAATTAACAACCAGCCTCCAAAATTGGGTAAACTTCTAAAACATCATTTTCCTGAACTCCTGCTGAAGCAAGGTTTGTTGCCGGATCTAACTGTTGCCCTGTACGCTCAACACGCATCGCGTAACTTGTATTTGATGGCAAATTCCAATTCTGCTGGGTAGTTTGAAGTAGTTGCTCTACGCTCAATACAGCAGGTAGGGAAACAGCAGCTTTACGAGTTTGATCTGCTGAACGAATAATTAAAGAAAGTGAATCAGACATTGTTGCTCCTATATTTGGCAAAATTGAATTGCTATTGTTTCTTTCTCGGTTTTGCAGTGTAGTATTTCGTTCTTGGGTAGACATAATTCTCCAAGGGTAATTGCTCCACAATCCTTGAGTGAAAGATTGCTGATGACTTCAAAATCTCGTTCGTGACTGCATTTAGGACAAATTAACTTTGATTCTGGAAACAGACGCAAAGGTGTATTAACTTGCTCTTGATAACCGCAATCTGGATTGAGACATCGCATCGTTTTGATAACTTCGTTTCGCAACCGTAAAACTGGTTCGTAAAATCCGCAGTTATCTAAATGATTGATAAATTCTTGAATGCTCAAATTTGCATCATGTTTGACACATATTGTTGGTTCGATATTCATGTCATGGGCAATACAATCCTCTTGTCTTTGAATTTGCACTTTAAAAGCCATCCAAGGATTTAAACCCAAAAATACTTTTTCTCCGGGATTCACCAAACCCGGTTTATCGTGCAAATATAAAAGAGCTTGCTGCACCTGCATTGCTCCAACCATTGAGGCAATTGTTGCCGTAGTGGGCATTGCAGCTTCTGGTATATTCCGTTTCATCCCCTGGCAGGAATATCGCCGATTGCGCCGTTGCCACATCTGCTTAGAAATGCTGCACTCGTAACAAGCGGTAGATTTATTCGGATCGAAAAAGCTTACTTCCCCTTCAGCTATACCAATACCGCCATTTATCCAAGGAATTCCGGCACGATAAGCAAGCTGATTGATAGCCCAACGAGCATTAACGCTATCGAGACAACCGATAATGAGATCGCGATCGCGCACATCTCCTATACCCAGATCGAATTCTAAATCACCATGAATTGCCTGAATCTCTATTTCTGGATTGATTTCTAAAGCCCGTTGACGAGCAACTTTGACTTTAGACAAACCAACATCCGATTCTCGAAACAAAACAGAGCGTGTAAGGTTGGTAATTGATACCGTATCAAAATCAATAACGGTAATATTTCCAACACCCACCATTGCTAGATTCTTTAGTACTTCATTGCCCAAAGCACCCGCTCCAGCAACCAGAATTTTGGAATCCTTTAGCCTGCTTTGATTCCACCAGTCAATCGAGTGATGCCTGTCATAGCGCATCTCTTCAACTGCTGCTATTTGAAAGGTGTCCATTTTTCCACCCGGAAACTTATACTTTTATAGTTCCCAGAATCAGCTAAGAAATATCACTTATTAAATAATAAATACGGTATAAAATAATTGAACTACTACTCGATCGCCGATTTGGTTTAGTCTTAAGCTCAAATAGCGAACAAAACTAATCAAATAAAATGCTGTTCAGCTATGCTGCCTTTATGGTACTTAAAATATATTTTTTATTCTCTTCATTAATAAGTTGGAACAAAGCAAATTAAAAGCACTCAAATTCCAATATTAATTAAAAATACTCCTGCTTCCGGTATTTATTAATGCCTACCCAAGATTTTGGAATCGCGAATTGCCCGTAGAAAATAAACCAATAGATTCTAAATATTTTCATACAGAGCGTCAAATTTAAACCAATATACAGACAAATCGCAAAAATAACAAAAATATTGAATTAACTTAAGTGAATTAGAAATAGATTTAATTTGGTACAGATGAAAGCTATACTTGTGGAAGTATGCTGCTATGCAAAACTGACTTATATAAGCAGATTCACAGGAAACATATAAGATAAACAAAACAAAAGTTACAACGTATTATGCTGATTTAAGCGCTGATAATTACACGATTTTTACGACAAACTAAAAGTGATTTGTAAAATTAATTTATTATTCAATTTATTATTTTTATACATAATGCTTTTCATGTTTTCTCGATTTTGATTTTGGCATCTATCTAAGGTGATATAAAAAATCGCTTTAAGGATAATTATTCCCAGTAATCGATTATGGAATCAAGCTAACAATCTCTAGCAACTTTACTCTTTAACCTTTCGTGTAAACAAAAGTTTACAAAGAATGAGTGATTACTTGATTTTTTTGAATATGTATTTGTAAGCTGGCAATAACATTTGTTATTTTAATAATAATTTTTTGTTATAACTAGAATAAGCTCTAATCAAGTCATATCAAGGGTTTTCACAATAAAGCTATAAACTGTTATTAATCA
>JBARZF010000621.1:0-10135 GCA_049649675.1 Rivularia sp. (in: cyanobacteria)
CATCTTGCTCGCTTGATATATATAGCGAGCAAGATGCTCGCACTACAAGAAATAAGATAATTTCTAACAAATTACTAAAAAATAAGCTAAACATCAATAGAAATCTGTTTTCCGTGACAAGCGTAGACGCTGTAACCATCACGGAATTGAATGGCAGGTTCCCCTTCACCATGAAGCAAATTTTTGTTATCAAAAGATAACTTACAAGGGCGATCGCACGAAATACAAACTTTTTCAAATTGAAATATAAAACCGCAATGTTGGATTAAATCTTGAATAATTTGCCATTTCTTCTGATCGTGTCCAACACCAAGAACCGAAATACACAAATCTAATATACAACCTAAAATTGCCCATTGTGCTGTTCTTGTGAGATTACTTGTTAAGCCAGAAACATCTGCAAATTCTAGTCCAGACTTGACTAAATCATGAATTAACTGACGTTCGATACATCTTGAAGTGGAATGAGGAAAATATGAGACTTGGTGGTTATCTTCAGTCCAATAGTGAGGAAATTCGGGATAATGAATTTTATTTTGCAACTTTATAAAAGTCATTTCCTCAAATTGATGTCTTATTCCATGTAAAAGATGCTCTAATACTCTTTTATTGAACTTGCTACGAATATCTTTTCCTAAATAAGTTTTATAGTCATCAATAGCAAATATTGCCTGAATCGCAGCAAAAGGACTTTCGTAAAACAAAATTTCAGGTTCGGGAAAATCACTTGCTTTTGAAGCAGCCTTAATTACTGCTGCGGCTTTCTCTTTATCAATCGGCTCGGTGGATATTGCAAATAAACGCCATTTTTCCCGATAGCTCGCAAGCATCGCTTCTTGTTCGTCGGAAATTTCGCTAATGCGTTTCGGCATCTTTTAAAGTGTTTTGCTATTCCACATACCCTTTCATCGTAAAATAACAAAGTTGATTTTCAATGCAAACGGTCAAAACACCGATACACAAAGCTTTTTATACACATGGCTGCAAAAATTCCCGTTACTGTAATCACAGGTTTTTTAGGTAGTGGAAAAACTACTTTAATTCGTAATTTACTACAAAATAATCAAGGAAGACGTATAGCTGTTATTGTCAACGAATTTGGCGAACTTGGTATTGATGGGGAATTATTACAATCGTGTCAAGTTTGCCCGGAAGGGGAAGAAGACAGCAATAATGATAATAATATCTACGAATTAACTAACGGTTGTCTTTGCTGTACGGTTCAGGAAGAGTTTTTACCGACGATGCAGCAGTTAATTAAACGACGAGACAGTATCGACTGCATTTTAATTGAAACTTCGGGTTTGGCTTTACCAAAACCTTTAGTAAAAGCTTTCCGCTGGCAGGAAATTCGCAACGCGGCTACAGTTGATTCCGTAATTACCGTAGTAGATAGCGAAGCGGTTGCCGCTGGTACTTTTGCTAGCGATTTGGAAGCGGTAGAATCGCAACGACAAGCTGATGATAGTTTAGAACACGAGACACCATTGCAAGAACTGTTTGAAGATCAGCTTGCTTGTGCAGATTTGGTGGTGTTAAATAAAACGGATTTGGTGGATGAAAAAACCTTAGCTGAAGTCAGAAATTTAGTTAAGGGAGAATTACCTCGGGTAGTAAAGATTGTTGAAAGCCATCAAAGCGAAGTTGATTCGTCTATATTATTAGGTTTAGAAGCCGCTGTTGAAGACAATTTAGATAAACGTCCTTCCCATCATGATTTTGAAGAAGAACACGAACATGATGATGAAATTACTTCTCATCATGTAGTTTTAGATCGTACTTTTGAACCTCAAAAGCTGAAGCAGCAGTTACAAACTTTAGTACAGCAGCAAGAAATTTTTCGTGTCAAAGGCTTTGTTGCAGTACCCGATAAATCGATGCGTTTAGTAATGCAAGGTGTCGGAAATCGATTTGAACAATTTTACGATCGCCCTTGGAAACCCGAAGAAGCTAGACAAACTCGTTTGGTTTTTATTGGTAAGGATTTGAAATCTTCTGAGATAGAATCGCAATTGGTTGATTTGAATTAAATAAAACCGTTTTAACTGATTTGCAGAATTTATTATTGTTGATAAATACAGCGATTTGGGAGATCAGAAAAAAAGTAGATGTAAATCCTTTAATTATAGCTATGTCGGGGAAGTTAAATTGACACTTTTAGTAACAATTTATAACTTTTACCCGTGTTAGCTTGCACAATATACTCTCGGCTCTTTAAATTAAGAAACATCGGCGGTTAAGTAAGAACTACGAAGTGTTCGCCCTCACTTTTAAAGCGATTAGAAAGGCGATCGCCAATAGATTATTAATGTCGGCGAAGTAGATTTTCATTTGTACCAGTAAGACAAGTAATAACATTAATTAATGAGTTATTTACTAGTTCCAATCCATCTTGATGCTTTGCTTCTATCCAACGAACAGCAAGTGATGGAAGCAATGGCGGATTTTAGCCGCTTACCTTATTTTGATGGCAAGCAGTTTCAAAATCCAGACACACCTAATGTTAGTGATTCGATTCTGTGCGATCCATTAGGACAACCTAATTTAGTCCTGAAGCCAGGGGTACATTTACACTGGGCGCTACCAGATGCACTGGCTAAGGGAGTCCATGTTGATAATGAGCTATTAGCGCAGCTTTAACCAGTGATTCTTACATTATTTCCAAAGACTTTGCTCGACCGGAAGGAGGTATGGCTCTCTACAGCTGGTATGCCAGCGAACATAGAGGGGATTTTGTAATTACCATTGGCGGTTATCATCCTAATTTTTCTGTGCCTTCTCATTACCCAAGCGTAAGCAGGCTGGGGTGCCACATGAACTTACCTGGCCCTGTTGACTTAAGCAGTTACTCCAGAATGTATTTTGCTCTTTGTCCTCATGCAGTTATGGCTGGCTGGGAGAATAGCTCATCGCTGACGATTGCCGGAGCCTATGTTTCCTTTAACTTAAGCGTAGATTTATTGATGGGCTGGAAGCCGTTTCACTACGATCTGAGTGTTTACGTTAGCTTTAATGTTTCTGCCCATTTTTGGTTTGTTCATATCAGCCTTCACGTTGGTGCTTATGTCCATGTTTGGGGACCTGATATAAGTGGCGAAGTTGAGTTTCATGCAGGACCACTTAGTATTGGCTTTTCCTTTGGTGCTAACGCTTACCTCAATCCCCAACCTATTGATTGGAGCGATTTCAGAAATTCATTTTTACCTGCTGACGATGTGATGTGTAGCATTCGTGTTGAGGATGGTTTCATCAACGAAGTAAAACAACAAGGCAATCGCCCTTTAATTGTAGTTAATCCTAAGAATATGAAGATTACTACTGATTCAATGATGCCGACAAAGCAATCGGCTATTGGTAGTGAATCTGCTTCCACGGTAGAGTCCGGGAATACTAATTTTGGTATTGCTCCTATGGGGTTAAGCAGTAGCGAATTGGTTACTACCCAAGCAATCAAAATCATCCGCAAAGGTAGAAGCGAAAGCGTAGAAAACGACTTTACTTTCACTCCCATCAAGCGTAATTTCGCTAAAGGTAAATGGGGACAATCTCTCAAACCAAGTTTAAATGGAAATCGATTTATAGAAGATGCTTTATCTGGCTTTGAAATAACCCCGAAAACACCTCCCAAGCCAGGAGAAACTCAAGATTTAGCAACTCAAAAACTACAATTTGACTCGACTAATCTTAACTATAGCTGGGAAAACATCCAGTCTTTTGAATACATCCCTTGTTCATCTAGTCAAGAAGAATTATTAACAGCATTAGGCTTTTAATTGTTAGGACTTACGCAGCGATAACGGTGCAGGAGCGTGTTCCAGACATTCTAGATCCCCCCAACCCCCCTTTTAAAGGGGGGCTTGCGTAAGTCCTAATTGTATTTCGTATCCTTACCCATTTAAAAGATTAAAACAATGCCTGAAACTAATACCAAAACTAACGTACCTGCCAAAGTCAAATTTACTCAATACCACCAGCCCGGTTTACAAGATGGCGAGTACCAAATTGACGTTACTCAAACCATCGAATCGACTAACGGACAGATTCCCAGAGCAACTTATTCTCAAACCCTTAAATTTGCGGTTTTCGGTGAAAGATTTTCAATAAATCCCCAAGAAATTCAAGCTGTATTTCCCCCACAAGGTAGTCTTGGCGAGCAATAAAACGTACTACCTCACGTTATCATAAATCGCAGTACCTTACCTTGGGAACGTAGCGCGATCGCCAATCGAAAAGATTTACCTTGGCTGGTTTTGTTGGTATTTGATGAATCAGAAAAGCCACAACCGCAAGTTTTAACTTTGGCACAATTACAGCAAAGTTCGGCGAAAAAATTCCCTTGCTTTAACCTTGAAGCCGCACAGCATCCAGAGGACAAGGTTACGGTTATTGACGTACCGAAAAGCTTATTAAAACAAATTATGCCCTCCACTGAGGATTTGGCACTAATGGCTCACATACGTCAGGGACTTGATAGCAACGATAACCCTATTAGAAAAGAATTTGCAGTTGTATTTGCCAACCGTCTACCTAAACCAGGGCGTAAAGCCATCGCTCATTTGGTTTCAGTTGAGAATCGTTACACCAAAACCGCTGGTTTCAAATTTTCTGGTATGGGTGAAACTATCCGCTTAGTAACATTAAAAACTTGGTGGTTTTCTTGCTCCGATGATAACGAATGTTTCGAGCAATTGTTAATTAACTTAAACCAAAATCCCCAAACCCTGCGCTTACCCCACAACAGCAATCGGGATGCAGAAAGCTATCTTAGCGCGGGATATGTTCCTCTGCCACACAATACCATTGCAGGCGAACAAATTGTTTCCTGGTATCGCAGTCCCCTGATTCCAGGTGAACAAAACACGCAGCAAATTTCCTTGCCAGCACGTTCTTCAAAAGAATTGCTGCGTTATAATCCCCATAACAAATTAATAGATGTTTCCTACGCTGCTGCTTGGGAATTAGGTCGATTGTTAACCTTGCAAAGTAAACAAGTTTCTGTTGAATTATTTAAATGGAAACGGCATCACGTACAACAACTCAAACAGCGAGAACAGCAACTTCTTCACCTGCCACTCCAACCTGTTTTAACAGATGCAACTCAAACTACAAGCGCTACAACTGTTGATACTTGGTTCCGAGATTTGAGTTTACTTAAATGGATTCCATTTGACTATCTAGTACCAGATGAAACCATGCTACCTGTAGAGTCAATTCGCTTTTTTCAAGTTGATTCTCAATGGGTTGACTGCTTGCTTGATGGTGCCTTTAGTATTGGCAGAGTAACAAACTTAGACCACAAACAAGATAGAAAATTAAACCACGTTCAACCCCAATCTTCCGAAAACCTTAGTGGTTTTCTAATGCGCTCGGATGTAGTGTTTGGCTGGCAGCACTTAGAAGTAGACTGCGATGAAAGTTCAAATTTACTCAGAATGGAGCGTCTTTCTTCTCACGTTTTGCTATGTTTATTTTCCGGCACACCAACTAAAATTAATATTCACCTACATCCTGAAAAACTTCATTTTGGAGTAGAAGAAATTGCTGTAGGAAAGTATCAAAAAAGAGGAAGAAACCCTCAAGGTAATATCAATGATTCAGCAGTAACTATTCCTTGGAAAGGTGACGCTAAAACTAGAACAATTAACTTATCTCAACTTGCTAAAGAATTGGGAAATATTTCCTCATCTGCTCAATTTGCACTCCAAATGATTGAAGGAGTTTCTAAAGTTAGTTTTACTCTGGCAAAGGATGCCTAAATAATTCAAATATCAAAGCATAAAAAAAGAGGGTTTCCCCTCTTCAAATATTTACAAAACTCTAAACTCTTATAAGCGTCTATAACGATAAATCCATTATTCTTCGACAGCCGCTGCAACTTCCTCTTGAGTTTCATTTTGAACTTCAGTTTCTGCTGGTGCTTCTGATTGAACTTCAGTTTCCGCTGGTGCTTCCTCGACGGTTGCTTCAGTTTCTGAGGAAGGTGCTTCCTCTACGGTTGCTTCAGTTTCTGAGGAAGGTGCTTCCTCTACGGTTGCTTCAGTTTCTGAGGAAGGTGCTTCTTCTACCGCTGCTGGTGCAGCTTCAGGAGTAATACCTTGTTCCTTAGCTAACAACTGTTCGCGGAATTTAGCAGCCATTTCTTCTGCTTTCTCAAATACCGCATCCCGGTTCTTGATCATGTCACCAGGTTCGGGTTCAAGCTGCTTGGTAGAAAGTGAAATTCTACCTCTTTCCGCATCCAAGTCAATAATCATGACTTTCAATTCATCATTGACATTGAATACGCTGTGGGGTGTATCAATATGCTCGTGAGAAATTTCGGAGATGTGTAGCAAACCGCTTACACCGCCAATATCGATAAAGGCACCGTAAGGCTTGATTCCGCGAACTGTACCGATTACAACTTCGCCTACTTCCAAGCGATTCATCTTACGCTCAACCAATGCCCGACGATGAGACAATACAAGTCGGTTGCGTTCTTCGTCTACTTCTAAGAATTTTAATGGTAGTTCTTCGCCCACCAAATCTTCTTTTGGTTTGCGAGTACTTATATGAGAACCGGGAATAAAGCCGCGCAATCCTTCAATTCGTACTAATGCTCCACCACGGTTTGTTGCGAATACGCCGGAACGCACGGTGGCATCCTCTGTTTGCAGCTGACGTACCCGTTCCCAAGCCCGCATATACTCAATACGGCGAATAGAAAGAGTTAACTGACCTTCTTCATTCTCATCGCTGAGAATGTAAAACTCCCGCGTTTCGTTAGATTGTAATACTTCTTCCGGGTTATCCACCCGGTTAATTGACATTTCTTGTATAGGTATATATGCTGCCGTTTTAGCACCAATGTCAATCAGAGCGCCGCGCGGCTCTAAACTAAAAACTGTACCTGGAACTATATCCCCTGGGCTGAAGTGATAATCGTACTTATCAAGTAAAGCCGCGAAATCGTCGTGTGTAAACCCAATATCATTGGTTGGTTTCTGATTGACATTTACCATGCTTTATGTTTCCTGGTTTTATTCTCCGTAAAATTTTTTGGCCTCCTAGCGATGTATATCCAATCGCCTCGTTTTGGCACTTCACACTTATATCCAATATTATCCTAGCGCAGAAAAGCTGATTAAACACACATCAACTTTCAGATTATAAATTATATCAAATATTAATACTTTTTGTACCGTTAATAGTCAACAAATTTTAGATTTTAGATTTTAGATTTTAGATTTTAGATTAGGCATGGGGCCGAAGGGCATTGGTAATTGGTAATTGGTAATTGGAAGTAAAGAGTTTATTTCTACCCCTTCTACCCCTTCTACCCCCTCTACCCCCGAACCCCATCTCCCATCCCCGCTTCCTAAATACAGAATTAACCGCTGCTATCCCTTAAATATCGGTAGCAGCGGCTAATTTTATAATTTGTATTTTTGCATTTTGCCGTAAATTTCGGCATTAACAAAATGTTTTCTTATTTTTCCTCTTTATTTTCAATCCGAGGAGGTTCACGAAAGGCGATCGCAAAAAATAGGGTGCCGATCGCTAAGGCCAAAATCAAAATGTATGCAACGCTTTCCATATCTTTAAGTTCCTGCTGACTATCAGCCTGCAATCTTAGTGTACCAAGCTACAGGAGGTAATGGTCGCGCAAATAAGCTAAATAATGATTTTTAGTTTTATTTTGCGACCATTCTTAACACTTCTTTACTTAGAAATGCTTAAAACGTGATTAAGCGGTTTCTCTTGTACGAGTAGTTTTGTCACCAACTTTGGCGAATCTACCCCATTCCACTTGTTCTTCAAGGTCTGCCTCAACACCAGCAAATACATCTCGGTAAATTGTCCGAGAACCATGCCAGATATGACCGAAGAAGAACAATAGCGCAAATACAGCGTGTCCGTATGTAAACCAACCTCTAGGACTGGTACGGAATACACCGTCAGAGTTCAAGGTTTCGGTATCAAATTCAAACGGTTCGCCCAATTGAGCTTTACGAGCATATTCCTTAACTTTTATGGGGTCAGTAAATGTTTGACCATCTAAATCTCCACCGTAGAAGCTGGCTGTTACACCAGTTTGCTCGAAGCTGTTCTTGGATTCTGCACGACGGAAGGGAATGTCAGCGCGGACAACACCATCGGCATCGGTAAGAATCACGGGGAAGGTTTCAAAGAAGTTAGGAAGACGACGTACATCTAATACGCGACCTTCACCATCTTTAAATACTGGGTGTCCCAACCAAGAAAGCGCTATACCACTACCTTTATTCATTTGACCAGTACGGAATAAACCACCTTTAGCGGGGCTATTACCAACGTAGTCGAAGAAGGCTAGTTTTTCAGGTATTCTCGACCAGGCTTGATCTAAGCTTTCACCATTAGCAAGACTAGCTTGGACGCGACGGTCGATTTCTTGGTGATAATAATTTTGGTCCCATTGATAGCGAGTTGGGCCAAATAATTCTACTGGAGTTGTGGCGCTACCGTACCACATGGTTCCAGCAACTACGAATGCTGCGAAAAATACTGCTGCAATGGAACTTGAAAGTACGGTTTCGATGTTACCCATCCGTAGTGCTTTATAAAGCCTTTCGGGTGGTCGTACAGTCAAGTGGAACAAACCAGCAATAATTCCGACAATACCAGCAGCGATGTGGTGGGCTACAACTCCACCAGGGTTAAACGGGTTAAAACCCGCCGGTCCCCATTCCGGGGCTACTGCTTCAATATGACCCGTTAATCCATAAGGGTCAGAAATCCACATTCCTGGGCCAAATAAGCCGGTGAGGTGGAAAGCACCAAAACCGAAGCAAAGAAGACCGGATAAGAAAAGGTGGATACCAAACATTTTTGGTAAATCCAAAGCAGGTTCGCCGGTGCGAGGATCTTGGAATAGTTCCAAATCCCAGTAAACCCAGTGCCAAACGGCAGCTAAGAATAACAAACCAGAAAGAACGATGTGAGCTGCTGCTACACCTTCAAACGACCAAAAACCAGGGTCGCCGGTAGGATTGCCAGTAACGCTCCAACCACCCCAAGATTCAACAACGCCTAAACGTGCCATGAAGGGAAGTACAAACATCCCTTGCCGCCACATTGGGTTTAGTACGGGGTCAGAAGGATCGAAAATAGCTAGTTCGTATAAAGCCATCGAACCAGCCCAGCCAGCAACCAAGGCTGTGTGCATTAAATGTACAGAAATAAGCCGTCCTGGATCGTTCAGAACGACTGTATGTACTCGGTACCAGGGTAGTCCCATTGACTACGCTCCTCCTAGATGAATTATGTTTACAAACTTTTCGGAATGGGTTTTTGTTATTAGCAAACTTTGATCGAATGCACTAAGCGCGTCTTAATAAAAAAGAAGCGCAGTCTCTAAACACGGTACAACCCAAAGCATGAAATTACTTTCATACAGGTCTAAATTGCCATGTAAAAATGAGAATGTTGTGACATACCTTAATCAAACCATAGATTATTATGATTTAGGCTTCTCAGTGACTCCTTTTTGAGGAAATTTACTGAGCTTTAAAGCCGTGTGCCCCACGGTCTTTTTATCAGATTTGTTTTTTGAGTTTGTGGGCTGCGGTAAGCATTTATTGGGTTATACCCACATACTATATATACTATAAATTCTGCCTCCACTCCGATCTCACACTTCCCAAGGAGGGTGAGATGTGAGACAGCACTCGTCAAGATTGCTAAAAATTTTAACTATTCATGGAACTGTTTGCAAGAGTGTTAATAGCAGCATTGATACCGATATATGGTAACAGTAGCAAATATGATAATACTTACAAGTAACTTCTAATATGAGTCTATGTAGCCTATAGAAGTGTTAATTTTCATCACTTCTCTCATAAAAAAACAATTTTCTACAACTATTTTTAATTAAAGTATTTTTACTTAAATTTCAGTATAAAATAATTAATAATATTTGCGATCGCGAAATCTTCTTTCTTAACTATTTAATTTTGGATTACTCTCTTATGATTGAGAAGAAGCAAAAAGATTTTTAACTTTCAATTGTAAGAAGTCCCATACCTACCCGTAAGGGAGGTGTCGGGATGCGAATAATGCGGGAGGCATAGCCACACCGCATTTTCGCTCATGAATTACAAGCCGGGTTTATGTTAAA
>JBARZF010000622.1:0-3501 GCA_049649675.1 Rivularia sp. (in: cyanobacteria)
GGAATCATGATATGTGCCGGATGGGCATTGGCAATTGGGAATTGGGCATTGGGAATTGGGGATTGGGCATTGGGAATTGGGGATTGGGGATTGGAAATATCAATATTATGTAGTGCGAGCATCTTGCTCGCTGGCTTCTCAATGTTGGCTGGCTTCTCAATGTTGGCTGGCTTCTCAATATTGCTGAGTGGCTTCTCAATATTGCTAAGTGGCTTCTCAATATTGCTGAGTGGCTTCTTAATATTGCTGAGTGGCTTCTCAATAAAATTATCAAGAAAGCAAGATGCCAACATTCCTTTCTCCCTTATCCCCCAAATAATATCTGGTTTGACTAAATTAAATACTTGCTGCCATTCTTGTTTTCCCCAGTCGGGATTACATAAAAATATGGGACAATTTGCTTTACAAGCAGCGATAAAACTCGCTAAAAAACGTATGGGTTGACGTTCGTTTAAAATAATTTTCGGTAGATAAGAATATTCTTGTTTGAACTTAATAATATCTAAATCTAATTTTTCGGTTAACTCAGTTAATAAATGACTATCTTCGCAAATTAAACAGTCATTATTTACAAAATATGTGAAGTATTCTTCCATAGATTATCCAAACAAATTTGCTCATTTTCAGTAAAGAAATGATTGACACCAAAACCAACCGCTCTTTTTTGTTGCGATAATTCTGCGGCTAATAATAATGCTGCTTCTCTGCCAATACTGGTTTCAAAAACCGATGAAAATACAGTATCAATTTTATGACTAAGACAAAATTCGCGTAACCGTGATGGGGAGCCGATTATACCGGCTTTGATAACAAAAATTCCTCGCCAACCGTTTTGATAACAGCTTTGAAGTTGTTCGAGTGTGGCTACAGATTCATCTAAGGCTATTTTCGTGGTGTAGTTACGACTCAATTCCAACATTTCTGGAAACCGTGAGACACAAAGCGGTTGTTCAATAAATTCGATTTCTAAATCAATATCATTATTTATATTAATATCATCGCATTTTTGCAGCCAAATCTCAGCTTCGCGGTAGTTTAACCCAGCATTCGCATCCAACCGGAGTTTTGTAAAAGCAGGTAATTCTCCAGCAAGTAAATCAAAAATAAATGTTTCTTCTGCAACGGGATAAACGCCAATTTTCCATTTAAAACTATGAGAGCCTATATCCCATAGATTTCGCCATTGACTCAAAGCTGCTTTACCAGCAGGTAATAAAACGCTCTTAGTGAGATTTTGAGAAACCAATTTAGCAGAAGAAGAATTATTTTGTTCTATCATTTCTCGTGCTGACTCAAACCCAAATTGACAAGTAGGCAATTTATCGGGAATCGAGAAAATCTTTTCATCGCTAATTTCGTTTGATAATTGGCGACAAAATGAAACCGCTTGTTGGACAGTTTCCGAACCAAACCAGCTAATCGGAGCA
The DNA here is from genome assembly GCA_049649675.1 of Rivularia sp. (in: cyanobacteria). Classification (GTDB taxonomy): domain Bacteria; phylum Cyanobacteriota; class Cyanobacteriia; order Cyanobacteriales; family Nostocaceae; genus Rivularia. The sequence goes on from JBARZF010000622.1 coordinate 1,428, forward strand.
ATTTCTCCCCATCCCACTTTCCCAGTTTCATCGTGAAGACGAAGAATAACACCATCCCGACTTTCCCAAATACCGTGAGATGTATTTAAAGGAGTTGCGAATTTGCGACGATAAGGGCGAAATTCAAATTGGTAAACCATCTAAGAATTTTAGATTTTAGATTTTGGATTTTGGATTGAGAGAGAGAGATGGGGAAACAAGGAGACAATAATCAATAACTCCTAACTCCTAACTCCTAACTCCCAACTGGTTACTGCTCACTGTTAACTGTTAACTGTTAACTGCCTCATAAAACAAACCCCAATCCTAATAGCAAACAGCAGCAGAATTGCATTGCGATCGCGATAAATTTGGAGTTGTCAATTTTAAGGGGTTGGTTATGATTTTGCGCGACGTGGTTACATAGTTTTGCAGCAAAAGGTAAACTAAACCAGCTTAAAAACGTCCATAAGGGAAAAATTCCACAAAGTATAAATATCAATATCAGCGCGTAAATACTGCCAGTTAACCAGTTTAAAACTTGCGAACCTTTCTGAGTTCCCAGACGAACAATGGGTGAAAGTTTTCCTGCGGCTAAATCGTCTTTTACTTGATGAAAATGAGAACAAAATAATATCAAAGTTGTGGCAATACCAACAATCAACGAAGCCGCTAAACTTGTTAAAGACCAACTTTGAGTTTGACTGTAATATCCCGCTGCTACTCCCAAAGGACCAAAGGCGAAAAAGCAAAGTATTTCTCCTAAACCTTGATAGCCTAAGCGGAAAGGAGGTCCTTGATAAAGATATCCTAAACCGCAACACAGCAAAATTATTCCAATTAAAGTTAAGTCTTGTTGCCACCAACTAATTGCTAGTATTCCCAGCAATCCCAGACTTAGAAAGCAATTCCCTAGCCAAAATATTAATTGTCTATTGCCCGTCAAATTCACTAAAGAATGATGTTTATTAATATCAATTCCCGTATCAGAATCGAACACATCATTACTCAAATTTTCCCAGGCAAGAATCAAAATAGCAGCAGCTAAAAACGTGCAAAAAACTGCGACCTGAAGAACCTTTGTTTCTGCAAAAGCCACAGCAGTTCCTACCCAAATCGGCATAATCGCAACGCAATACATTGGCGGTTTAATTGCCGCCATCCATAACTTTATGTTGGGTTCTAAAATCAGCTTTGTAGTCATCAGTCGCAATCAATTAAATTGCTAAATTGTTCACCGGCACAAAGCCGCGAGCGCACCCATCATCGCTGTTGTTTTGCCAGTTATACCTCTTTCCTACATCCGAGGTCCACCAGGGCTGTATTTAGAGCGAAAGCTCCTGTAAAATCTACACTCGAAGCAGTTAAGGAGATTTTTCCCATCAAGGTTGACGAGCCTCCTTGGTTAGCTAGCAAAACAGCGTCTGAATGTGCTACCTGTAGAAATACGACCACGATTCATGATGCTTTAGGAAGAGAACTTCAAAAAAATTTACTATTTATAGATCCATGACAGTTTCACCATGTTCTGCCGAGTTTCTTGTATACCATAAGGAGCTATACCAATTTCTTGTTAAAAAACGAGCATATTGTATTAAGAATAATTGCACGCAAATAGCTAGTATTGCCCTAGAAATTGACTCGGTAGATCCTCTGGTTGTCTTCCAGAAACTAGCTGCATTCAATGGGCTTAATTTCTACTGGGAAAGCCCCAGCAAAAAACAAGCTATTGCTGCTATTGGTGCGGTAACAAAATTTGAAGTTGAAGGCAAAGGACGTTTTTCTGAAGCTGAAAAGTTTATCACGTATAATCTCAGTAGAATAATTAATTTTTGCAATGTAAATAATTCTTTTGCAAACCCGGCATTTTTTTGCAGCTTTAGTTTTTTTGATACAAATCTTCAACAAAACTATCCTTTTTCTCCAGCTACCATTTTTTTACCTAAATTGCAAATTACTCGCAAAGACGAACGCTGTATATTAAGGGCAAATATTTTAATTGATGCGGATTTTAATATAGAACATTATCTAAAAAGTTTGTGGGATAAAATTGCAGATATTAATAATTTAAAATATGATTTTATCAGCTTAAATG
>JBARZF010000623.1:0-13517 GCA_049649675.1 Rivularia sp. (in: cyanobacteria)
ATACAGTTTTGACCTCTCTCCAAACCTCTCTCCTACAAGGAGAGAGGCTTCAAGCCTTGCTCCCCTTCCCTTGCAGGGAAGGGGTTGGGGGTTAGGTCTGTATTGGACTCAACCGAAAACCGCTATAGTCGTTTCAATTAATTTCCATAGTGCGAGCAAGCATCGCGGACACTACCATAATTTATTTTTAATTTGAAACGACTATAACCTTCTAAAAGGTGTAGAGACTTTGCAATTGCAAAGTCTTTATTTAATATTTAATTAAGTAAAATTACCCCAACTATTCTGTTCGTAACTTATTCATTTTTGAGTAACTAATCTTCTTTTTTCTCTTTCTTCTTTTTCTTGTCGTAGATTTTGACTTCGTAATGTTCATCCGGTTCTTTTTCTTTTTTAGGAGAAGTAATCAGTAGAAATACAAAGAGAATTAGTAAAGCGCCTTCCATACTTAAACCTCCTTTAGGATATTAGGTTTATTCGTATCCTCAGTCTATATTTTAACATCAAATTTTCAGCAAAATATTCAGAATATTTGCTTTTATTTAATTAGATTACCAGGAAAATTCTATAATCTGTCTTGTCGATACAATACACATATAATATATTTTTTCAACTCTACTTTAATAAATATTTTATGTAACATAAAGGTTAAAATATAGATTTTAATTTACACTGCTAAGGATTAAATAATTACTTTTTAAAGCTATTAAATAGAAACTAAGAGGTTAATCATAATTAATTTTTCCAGCAATATATTTACAAGTCTCTGCTTACCAAATATGTATTAAAATTCACCCGAATGCAATCACTCACTTTCCGGCTCTAGGATTACTGAGAAAAAACCGATGCTTGACACAAAGAGCGCAGAGGAAAGAAGTAAAAAGAAATAGTATTATAATAAACATCGCCATGCATTTTGCTTGCTGCTTATAACTCCTAACTCATAACTGCTCACTGTATGACGCTACCGCGTCACGCTGCGCTAACACTGCTCACTGCTCACTGTTAACTGATTTATGCTTCCTCCATCTTTTCAACCGATTTTCCAACGTCCAGAATTAAAATTACCATCCAATGCTAGAGTTGCCGTATGGGTGGTAATGAACGTCGAACATTTCACATTTGGTAAACTAGGAACGGCAATTCAACCTCATTTAAATAGTTATCCTGAAATTGCTAACTACGGTTGGCGAGATTATGGAAATAGAGTTGGTATTTGGCGTTTGTTCGATTTATTTGCCGAATTAGAAATTCCCGTCACCGCAGCAGTAAACGGCGAAATTTGCACGCTATATCCGGAAATTATGGAAGCGATGCAGCAACATAATTGGGAAATCATGGCACATGGAATTAATAATTCTACTGGTCATAGTGGTATGGATAGAGAAGCAGAAACCGATACCATCAATAAAACTTTAACTTTACTCAAACAAGCCACGGGTAAAACTCCAAAAGGTTGGTTAACACCAGGATTTTCGATTACAGAATCAACATTTGAATTATTACATTCAGCCGGAATAAAATATACAGCCGATTGGGTAAATGACGACCAACCTTATTGGTATCCCGTTCCTGATGGACGTTTATTCGCTATTCCTTATACCATAGAAGCTAACGATATCACTTTGTGTTTAAGCAACCGTTTTTCCGGTGCGGAATTTGCCAAAGCCATAGAAGACCAATTTTATCAATTGTGGCAAGAAGGAGAATCACAACCGCGTGTCATGGCAATTGGTTTACATCCTTTTATAGTCGGTCAACCCATGCGGTTAAAATATTTAAAAGAATGTTTAATCAACATTAAAAATCAAGGCGACACTTGGATAACCACCGGGGAACAAATATGTGAATCAGTTAACAGTTAACAGTGAACAGTTAACAGTTAACAGTGAGCAGTTATCAATTATCAATGATATTAATTTCCATAATGCACTTATTAAAAAACCTCACCCTCGATTTACCTATTGTAAATCTTTCCCTCTCCTTATTAAGGAGAGGGTGAGGTTTTGCAATTTATAATCCAAAATTCCAAAAACGTATCCGTAGTTAAAATCTAAAATCTAAAATCTAAAATCTAAAATTATTATGGCTATTTCTCAAACTGAAACTTTAACAATTCCGGTAATTGATGCTGACTCTGAAAATATTAAACCTTACGGGCATTTATTAGGTGATGATGTCAGTAAACCGGGATTAGGAATACCTTTTTATCAAGGAAGAGTATTAGAAGGTGAAAATATAGACTTTATTTATCGCGGCGATGCAACTTTTAGAACCGCGAAAATAATGCCGGGATATCCAACAGTAACTTGGTTGGAACGTCATATGTACATGACACAAATGTTTATCGGTTTGGGACAATCTCCTTTTATTATGGTTTTGTCACCACCAACTCATAAAAATAATCAAGATTTACCGGATTTATCGCAAGTAAAAGCGCTGCGTTTTCCTCCTGGGCACGGACTTTTGTTGTATCTAGGTACTTGGCATGATTTTCCTATAGCTTGCGAAAAACCTGTAGTTGTTTTAACAGCAAATTCAGATGAAGTTGTCACAGCTTTAACCCAAATGAAAGAGCCGGGAGAAATGAATCAAGGTGATGTTTATAAAATTTCTCTTGCTAAAAGATTGGGATATGAAATTGAATTAGAAGTTTGATTGAGCATTGGGAATAGGGAATAGAGCAGCAACTTAAAAATAAGATGATTACTGTTAACTGTTAACTGTTAACTGTTAACTGTTCTTAATTATCTTGCAATAAATTACACATTGAAAGAGGTAAACCCTTAAGTCTTTTCCACGTGTCACTTAAAATAATATGATTACTGTTAATTGATAATCGATCGTTGATGATTGATAACTGAAATGAAAAAAGTAGTAGTAGTTGGTGCGGGTTGGGCTGGTTTGGGTGCAACTCACCATTTAGCCAAACAAGGTTATGATGTAACGCTTTTAGAAGCTGGCTCTTATCCAGGGGGTTTGGTTGCTGGTTGGAAGACTGAGAAAGGTAAATCTGTTGAAGCGGGTATTCACGGTTTTTGGTATCCTTATAGAAATATTTTTGCGCTGATAAATGAATTAAACATCAATCCTTTCACAACTTGGACTCGTTCATCTCAGTATTCTCCCGCAGGTTTGGAGGTTGAGTCTCCGATTTTTCAAGATTTACCCAAGCTCCCTACTCCCCTGGGAACTTTTATTTATACCCAGTTTAAAAGATTGCCGTTAGTGGATCGACTCAGCGCTTTACCCTTGCTCTACGCTCTAATCGATTTTGATAATTCCGATGCTGCTTGGCGACGTTACGATTATGTCACGGCGCGGGAATTGTTTAAACAGTTTGGTGTTTCGGCACGACTTTACCACGAATCTTTTGAGCCGATGTTGTTGGTGGGTTTATTTGCACCGGGGGAACAGTGTTCTGCTGCTGCAACTTTGGGAATGCTTTATTATTTTATTTTGGCGCATCAACCAGATTTTGATGTGGTTTGGTGTCGGGGTACCGTTGGAGAACAAATTTTTCGTCCTTGGGTAGAGAAAATTGAACAAGCTGGGGGAAAAATACTTGCAAACAAACGAGTTACCGATTTAGTTACTGATGGGAATCAAGTTAAAAGTGTAGTTTGTGGCGATGAAGTTTTTGAAGCCGATGCGGTGGTTTTCAGTGTCGGTATTACCGGAATGAAGAAGATTGTTTCTAACAGCGAAAGTTTGCAAAATCGTGAAGAATTTCGTAATTTAAAGAATTTAAACGCAATCGACGTATTAGCAACTCGTTTATGGTTCGATCGCAAAATCAATATTCCTCTTCCTTCTAACGCTTGTTTCGGCTTTGATGAAACTACCGGATGGACGTTTTTCGATCTAAACGCGCTCCACGATGAATATAGAAATGAACCGGGAACAGTTGTAGAAGTTGATTTTTACCATGCAAATCAATTTATTCCCTTAAGCGACGAAGAAATAATTCCTATAGTGCAAAAATATCTAGCAAGCTGCGTACCGGAATTTGCCAATGCAAAAGTAATCGACAGCAGCGTCATTCGTTTACCCCAAGCCGTAACGCACTTTTCACCCGGTAGCTATAGACATATGTTGCCAGCAAAAACAACTTTTAATAACGTATTTATGAGCGGTGATTGGATTACCAGCCGTCACGGATCTTGGTCCCAAGAAAAGGCTTTTGTTACAGGTTTAGAAGCTGCGAATTTGGTAGTTGATTATTTAGGAACAGGTATAAATGCAAATATTTTACCAGTAGAAGCAGACGAGCCACATATACAAATTGGAAGAACGATTAATAATAGCGTGCGCTCAATTGCTAAATCGGTTGTTCCCGATTTCTGGCTACCGTAATCAGTTAGCAGTTAGCAGTTAGCAGTTATCAATTATCTTTTTCAACCGCCGGGTTTTGGTTCCCTACTCCCTATTCCCCATTCCCTATTCCCTATTCCCCATTCCCCATTCCCCATTCCCCATTCCCCATTCCCTCATAACTAAACCAATTTCGATAAGGTTATAACAACAACTCCCATAATCATGATAATCGAACCGGCTATTCTTTCTTTGATACCTTGCTCTTTAAAAATTAACCAACCCCATAAAACATTAAATAAAGCACTGGTACGTTTAACTGCAATTACAAAGGATACGAGAGTAAGTTGTAAAGCACTCATTTGACATAATATTGCCAAGGTATTTATTAACCCAATTAAAATTAAGTTTCGCGAATTAGATTTAATATTCTGAATATTTGGTTTTGATTTCAAAATTACTATGGGTAAGGTAAACACCGCTACGCTGAAATGTGCGGCAACTGTCCACATAATTGGGGAAGAATTTTGTACGCCAATTTTATCAACATTAGCGGTAATACTCCATACTAATACCACCAAAAACATCAATCTTGACCCAGTTTCTTTGAATAACGATTTAAAAGGTGCTAGATATCCGCTGGTTTTATCTTGGAATTTCAATACATAAGCACCAATTACAATGATAAATATTCCCAAAATACCGACAGCGTTAGGAAATTCTCCGACAATAAGCGGAGAGGTAATTAAAAGAAATATCGGACTTAATGTAGTTATAGGAGCAACTATTGATAAATCTGATGCTTTGATGGCTTTGAAAAAAAGTAAATACGAAGTGGTGTTTAAAATTCCGATAGCAATTACAGCAGATAAAAAGTGATTGCCGAAAGTTGGAATATCATTAATAAATAATAGCGGAAAAGCAAATATGGCGGTTAATAGATTGAAAGAAAAAACTAGAATGTATTCGTCAATTACAGAAACAGTCTTTTTATTAAAAATATCCCTGACTGATTCGAGAAAAGCTGTGGAGATTGCGAAGAAAAACCATGTCATATCAGTGAGCAGTGACCAGTGAACAGTTAGCAGTGAACAGTTAGCAGTGTTAGCGCAGCGTGACGCGGTAGCGTCATAAAGTGATAAGTGATAAGTGATAAGTGATATCGAATTCCGATACAAACGTAAATTATATGAAAAGAACTAATATCAATAGATAATTTTCAATAAGAATCGATTTATCTCTGTATGGTAAGGTTTTCAAACTTTTTTATTGCGGGAGTATCTCTTTGTATTAGATAACTTAATTTATCCTTTTACAAGTAACAAAGCATAAATATAACTGTTAACTGCTCACTGCTCACTGCTCACTGCTCACTGTCTCGATGGTAGGGAATACCTAAAGCTGCGGGAGGTGGGGATTTTTTCACAAAACCAACTAAAGCTATTAATGCGACTGCATAAGGCAGCATAATTAAAAATTGATAGGGTATATTTACCCCTAAAGCTTGAATTCTTAACTGTAAAGCTTCGGTTGCACCAAATAATAAACTCGCGAAACTAGTACCTATAGGATGCCATTTACCAAAAATTAAAGCTGCGATCGCAATAAATCCTTTTCCCGAACTCATACCTTCAGCAAAATATTTTACCTGTACTAAACTCAAGTAAGCTCCTCCCAAACTAGCCAAACAACCACTTGCTATTACAGCCAAATAACGCACCTTTAATACAGAAATCCCCGCAGTATCGGCAGCCTGGGGATATTCTCCCACAGCACGCAATGTTAATCCAGGGCTGGTATGAAAGAGAAAATATATACTAAATGTAATTAAAAATATCAATAAATATACGAAAATATCTTGTTGAAATAGAAGCTCTCCAATCAAAGGTATATTCGCAAATCCAGGAATGCTAATCGCTTCAATTCCCGCTAATCTTTGATTGCTACCATTATTAAACACCAACCGCGCCAAAAATGACGTTAAGCCAGACGCTAGCAAATTAATCGCCAATCCAGACACCAACTGATTAACCCGCAAACTCACGCACAAAAAAGCATGAAGCAACCCCACCAAACCTCCAGCAACTACAGCAGCGAATATTCCCACCCAAGGATTACCAGTGTAAAAAGTTGCCGCAGCACTAGTAAAAGCCCCAGTTAATAACATCCCCTCCAAAGCAATATTTAAGATACCAGCACGCTCCGAATACATTCCACCCAAAGCCGCAAACGCCAGGGGAACAGCTAAACGGATGCTCGATGCTAGGTAATCGGTGAAGAAAGCTAGGTTAGTCATTCGATTTTAGATTTTAGATTTTGGATTTTGGATTGGGGATTGGTAATGGGTAATGGGTAATGGGTAATGGGTAATTGGTAATTGGTAATTGGTAATTGGTAATTGGTAATAATTAGGAGTTAAGAATTATCTTCTCTCCATCTCCCCCTCTCCCCCCTCTACCCCCTCTACCCCCTCTCCCCCCTCTACCCCTCTACCCATCTCTGTTTTCCAACGCTAAACCAATGGCAATAAACAACACCGTCAACCCCTGAATCGCCAACACTACCGTCACCGGAACACCTGCGCTACGCTGCATGACATTCGCACCACTCCGCAATGCTGCAAAAAATAAGGAAGCTAAAACCACTCCCAAAACGTTACCACGACTGAGAAAGGCAATTGCGATCGCGTCGAATCCATAACCGGGGGAAATTTCTTCAAATAACCGATATTTCAACCCCATGACTTCACAACTACCAGCCAATCCAGCCAATCCACCCGAAGCAGCCATTACCAGCATTACGGTACGTTTTACAGAAATTCCCGCATAGTTAGAAGCTATCGGATTAAATCCCACTGCTGTTATTTGATAACCCAAAGGTGTACGCTGCAATAATATCCATAAAATAACTGCTACTAATAAGCCCAAAAAAATACCCCCATGCGCCAAATTTCCCGGTAACATTGGTAATTGAGCAGACTTTGCAATTAATGGTGAATAAGGGCTGGGTGCGTTTTCTGCTTTTAAAGGATTTTGCACCAAATAACTAATTAAATTCACCGCAATATAGTTGAGCAACAAAGTTGTAATTACCTCATTCACACCTTTGATTGCTTTTAAATAACCGGGAATCCAACCCCAAACCGCACCAAATAAAAATCCCACAAATAAACCCAAAGGAATGTGAATAAATCCTGGTAAACCTTGGAAATACAATCCAACTAAAGTACTTCCCAAAGCACCAAGATAAATTTGTCCTTCCCCACCAATGTTAAATTGTCCGGCTTTTAACGCTACCAATACTCCTAAACTGGTAAATAATAAAGGAGTCATTCTAGTTAAAGTATTGCCAAAACCGAAATAATCGAAAAGCGATTCTTGAAAAAGTGCTGTATATGCTGTGATGGGATTTGCACCAGCAATGATAATTAAAATTGCACCTACTATTAAAGCCGATGCGATCGCAATTATTGGTGACAGGATTGGTAGTTGGGATTTAATGCGGTTCATTATTTTTGAATTGCTGAATCCGAGTTTAAATTTATCTTATTATTAGTAGGTAATTGATTCATAAGTAGATTATTTGCGATCGCGCTAATTAATATAAATTAGAGTTATGTCAAGCAATTAGAATTTGCAATCTTAACTATTAGGTGATGAAGGATTGGGGGGAGAACGTTCAAGGGGTGCTGGACGTTTTAAAGCAGAATGGGAAGATTTACTAACAAAGGCAGCAGAAATAAAAAAAAGATATGCCAGCAGCCAATCCCTAACAACTTACAATGTTGTTATCTCAACTAAACAGGAAATTGTTAATCAATTTCAAAACGGTTGATACCGCAATGAAAAATAAAGACCGTTTTCTTGTAATGAATCTCCTTCCGAGTCAACTGCTATCAGGGGAATCCCGTAATCTAATTGTAAAAATAAATCGCGATTAGGCTGCCAGGTTAAACCCATTCCTAAACCTGCAACTGTTTGCGGCTCTGGGTTTTCTGCTCTATTATTCCACACCGTACCGATATCAAAAAAGGGTCTGATTTGTAATAAATTATTTGATGTTAAGGGAATTCGCAATTCTACCGAACCAATAATACCGTTATCGGCGACGAGTTGGTTTTGACGATATCCTCGAACGGTATCTATTCCACCAAGACTGATTTTTTCTAAGGGTAGTAAAGCATCTGGTGTGAGTTGAGCGTTGATTTTAGTTAGCACTAGGGTTTTGGGTGAAACTTGCTGTACCCATTGAAATTGTCCCAACCAAGCGAAAAATCTTCCGTCGGTTCCGCTTTGATTAACTGTTGCGTCGAATGCATCGATACCAAAACTAAATTGCGATCGCGCTGCTAACACTTGTTTGGCATTTCGTTGCAGCCAGTCTTGAGAAAAGCGAATGACTGATACTCTAGATTTACCATCTTCCGGACCTTCGGAAAAGGAGAAGGGTTCATCATCAAGCAAGAATGTTTGGGAACGTCGTATATCTAAAGCTAAACCGAGTGCTAATTCCGTATCAGGTTTTTTGACTAATGGCTGTCGTAAACCTAGCGATAGAGTTTCTGAATCGCTACGGATACCCAAGTCATCAAATTGGTTTTCAATTATTTGGCTATTATTGTTACTGTAGCGGAGGTTAAATGTTCCGTCTTGAGCATTAAATGGTATTTTGTAACCAAGACTATATAAATCTAAACCTTCTGTTAAACCGTATTCAGCGCTGAATTGGTCGCCAAAACCGAGTAAGTTATTGTAGCTAGCAAATGCAGTTCCTTGTAGGGAACCGATAGTAGGGGATTGATTATTATTAATTACAAAACCTGTATTAAAAGCGGCAGCTTCTTGTAATTGCATTAGTAGGATATTTCTACCGGGAGTACTACCCGCAACTAATCGAGCGTTAACTTGTTTTAATAAAGGATCGAGTTGTAGTAACTGCAATGCAACTTCAAGATTTTTGCGGTTTAAAGGTGGTTTTGTCGCCAGTCTTATACGACTGCGGACATAATTTGTTTGCAGTTTATTTAATCCTTCAATTTCAATTCTTTCTAATTCACCTTCTACTACTTGAATTTCAACAATACCAGTTGACAAAAATTGATTATTTAAGATAAATGCACCGGAAGTAATATAGCCGTTGTTGATATATAATTCTGCGATCGCAGAGCGTAATTTAACTAAGTCTTCAAAAAAAACAGAACAAGTTTGTTTATTGCAATTACTATATTCTTGAATAAGTTGATTGATTTCATCTTGAAGAACGGTATTACCCAAAACTCTCAATTCTTTAATATTGATTATTTCATCGCTAGAAGTTGTTGGTGGTTTTGGCGTATCTGTTTCGGGTACTTGTAAAGGAGATTCCGAAGGTTTTGGTTGAGTAGGTAAAGGTGTTTCCGTAGGTTTGGGAATAGTTTCTTCAACTCTTTCGGGTATATTAGGGGGAATTGTCACACCATCGGGAGGAGTTGATTGAGCGCGAACTAATTGTTGGAATGGTAGGAAATTGGTTAAGATAAAGCTGAAAATTATTAATCTAATTCTTTTTATATTTATTGATTTCATTTTTGGATAAAAATACTTGATTTAGAAATACATAGCAGCATTTTAATATGATTGCAAAACTGGTGGTGCGTTGCGCGGAGCAACTACAATATAAACCCATACTTAGAGTAAATAGACGTCGTAAATAAGTATATGGGCACGAAAACAACAGATTATGCAAATAAATCGTTTTACCTACCTTGTAATGCATATCTGAAGGCTCTGCCGTAAGTCAAGTCTCGGAGGCAGAGCCTCTCTTGTCATGGGTTCCCAGGCGGAGACTGGGAACGAGATAAAACTGATTGATAACTGGTAACTGATAACTGATAACTGATAACTGATAACTGATAACCCTATTTTAATAATGGTTCTAATAATCTCAACAAAAGCAAAACTTCATTTCCATTGCTCAAACCAATTTATTGTGGCGTGCTTGTAATGTTCTTACCAACAGTCCATATTTGGGTGCAAAAATCATCGCGATAATAAACAACAGAGTTTGCAATACTACAATACATCCACCTGTTGCAGCATCGAGATGATAGCTAATATAAGTTCCCATCAAACTAGAAAATATCCCGGATGCGACAGCAATTAGTGTCATTTGATTAAAATCATCGCTCAACATATAAGCAGTTGCCCCTGGAGTTACTAACATTGCAATTACTAAAATAATTCCTACTGTTTGTTGCGCGGCGACAATAGTTAAAGCTAATAAAGATAATAAAATATAGTATAAAGCAGTGGTATTTAATCCTATACTACGGGCATGGGTTGCATCAAAACAAAATAACAGCAAATCTTTTCGCAGTACCATTAAAAAGATCATCGTGATTACGCAAATGATGATTGTTTGGATTAAGTTTTGGTCGGTAATACCTAACACATTTCCAAATAGAATATGCATTAAATCTATATTACTTGGGGTTTTAGAAATTAGTACCAAACCAAAGGCGAAAAAACCCGTAAATACTAACCCCATCACCGTATCTTCTTTAATTCTAGTTTTGGATTTAATAAACCCAATAGAAACTACTGAACCTAAGCCAAACACAAATGCTCCAATGGCTAAGGGAATGTTTAAAATATAAGCAATTACAACTCCTGGGAGAACTGCATGAGACACCGCGTCTCCCATTAATGCCCACCCTTTAAGAGTCATATAACATGAAAGAACCGAACAAACTACACCCACTAAGGCACTTACAAATATTGCCTTAACCATAAATTCATACTGTAAGGGTGCGGCAAACCATTGCCAAATTGCTTCTATACTCATAATGTTTTAAATCTAAAAAAAGATATATTTATCAATTATCAATTATCAATTATCAATTACCAATTTTCTAATGGCCTATTCCTTTAATTGGAATCATTCCTCCAAAGGTACGGGAAATATTCTCTTCGGTGAAAATTTCTTCTGTAGGACCATATGCCAAAATTGTCCGATTTATTAATACCACATCATCACAAAATGTAGAAATTGAGGAAAGATCGTGAGTTGAAATTAAAATTGTATGACCCATATTGCGTAATTCTACTAAAAGTTGAATAAGTACTTTTTCTGTTTTGACATCCACTCCCGCAAAGGGTTCATCTAAGAGAATTATTTGTGCTTGTTGCGCTAAAGCACGCGCTACAAATGCTCGTTTCTTTTGTCCTCCTGAAAGTTCCCCAATTTGTCGGAATTTAAATTCACTCATATTGGTTCGCGCTAAACTTTCTGCTACAGCTTGACGGTCATTTTTACGAGGAATTCTGAATAAGTTCATATAGCCGTAGCGCCCCATCATCACTACATCTTGTACGTTAATAGGAAAATTCCAGTCTACATCTTCGGATTGGGGAATATAAGCAACTAAATTTTGTTTTTGCGCCTTATTGATGGGCATTCCTTTAATAAATATACGCCCGTTTGTCGGCTTAACAAAACCCATAATTGCTTTAAACAAAGTCGATTTACCCGAACCATTCATTCCCACTAAGCCGCTGATAGAACCACGATTTAGTTCTAAATTCGCTTGATGTAAAGCAACTTTACCGTTATAAGCAACTGTACAGTCTTCTACTTGAACTGTAATTTTAGACATTATATTTATTAATTATTTAATTAGATTGAATAGTTTATCAATTATCAATTTTCTACTGTTTCAAACCATTAACTAAGGTGTTAATGTTATATTCTAATAATTTAAAATAAGTAGGTGCAACGCCATCTGCATCAGTAAGTGAATCAACATAAAATACTCCGCCAAATTTTGCATTGCTTTCTTTTGCTACTTGTTTTTGAGCATTAGCGTTGACGGTACTTTCACAAAAGACTGTGGGAACTTTATTTTTCCGCACTGTGTTAATTACTTTTTTTACTTGTTGTGGAGTTGCTTGTTGTTCGGAATTAACTGCCCACAAATACTCTTCCTTTAATCCATAATCATTCGCTAGATAAGAAAATGCTCCTTCACAAGTCACCATAAAACGTCTATTCGCAGGAATTTCTGCAACTGTCTTTTGTAGTTTTTTATCAACTTGCTTTATCTGTTCGCTATAAGTTTGAGCATTAGCATTGTAAGTTTCTGCATTGGCTGGATCTAAATTGACTAAAGCTTTACGAATATTTTCTACATACTTCAAAGCTAGTTTTGGCGACATCCAAGCATGAGGATTCGGTTTTCCCGCATAAGCATCTTCGCTGATATCTATCGGTGTAACACCTTCACTCAAAGTTACATGAGGCACATCTTTCACATTCCCATAAAACTTCTGCGCCCAACGTTCCAAACCCAAACCATTATCTAATATTAAGTCTGCATCTTGCGCTTTGACTAGATCCCTAGGTGTCGGCTCATAGCCGTGAATCTCCGCCCCCGGTTTTGTCAAAGATTGAACAATAGCTTTGTCTCCTGCAACGTTACGCGCCATATCAGCAAGCACCGTAAATGTCGTTAAAATAACTTTTTTGTTTTTCGTATTCGGATTTTGTGCAGTATCACCAATCTCTTCCACTTGACTTGGACTCTCAGACACGTTTTGCCCAGGGCTACACCCCGAAAGGCACAGCCCAAATACTATTCCCGTTGCGATCGCCTTGGCTGCAACCCTCGTTAGTCTTTGTGTTAATTGTTGTTTACCTAAAAGTATAGGCATATAGTCATCCTAAAAATAATTTCATAATCTTCTCATTTTTTGATTTTACAATATTGAAAGAAAAAATGAAAAAATTATGAGAATAATTCTATAGATTTACTTACTCCTGTTTCGGCTTTATAATTACCTATGTTTGGAAGAGGGGGAGACAAAACAATTATCAATTATCAATTACCAATTATCAATTACCAATTCCCTATCTTTCATGGGTGGTAGCATTCATTGCGATTGCGATTAATGCAGCTTTTTTAGCAGCTAGCGAAGGTACGGTAGTGACGATGCGATCGGTTTTAGCAGCAGCACGAACCGAATTTCGGTAAATTAAAACGACCAATTAATGAAGCCGATTTTGCTGCGCCCAAACATTAGAACTTCTATCTGATTTCTTGACAATTAAGAGAAACAGCTTGAACTTGATTATTATCGGCAACAAACTCCACATCCCCATTAAGATTTACAATCCAGCCAGTAGCCTCTACAATTGTTTTATCGTTATTAACTAACCGATCGCTGGTA
>JBARZF010000624.1:0-4409 GCA_049649675.1 Rivularia sp. (in: cyanobacteria)
TTTGAAAAGCTTAATTTTGTAACCAGCACCCCTGATACGATATCCTAGTTCGATATCTTCTATACTAGGTCGTCGATAACTCTCATCAAATCCACCTATAGAGAGAAATACTTCACGACGAATAGCTCCACAAGCACCCCAAAAAGTGAAAGCTTCTTCACTGCCTATCTGATGATTGTAATGATGAAACAAGTTTTTATATTGCGACAAAAAATTACTTGCTCCGGGTTCGTCATCATAGGAACCAATTAGAGCAGCTAATTCAGATTTACTCTCAAAAGCTTTCTTGACTTGACTAATGGCTAAAGGTGAAATAAGTACATCAGCATCTATAAAATAAAGAATATCACTAATCGCGACACTTGCACCTAAATTTCGCGCTTTTGCTGGGCCTCCATTCACAGGCATCCTAATTACTTTCGCGCCAAATTCTTGCGCTACCAACCAAGAACCATCAGTATCTGCATCCGAAACAACAATTATTTCATCTGGAGCAATCGCTGATTCTTCCAAACTAGATAAGCATTGACGAAAGCTTTCTCCTCCGTTGTGTACTGGGATAATTACTGAAATAGTTAATTCAGTAGATATTACCATTACTAGTTAATTCCTCACTACTCCAAAATTCAGTCATTATCTACTTTTATTTAGACTTGCGTTAAATTAGTTAAGCATCTGGATTCTTAATCTAAACTTTGTTACAAGGTTAAATATTTACATAATTATTAGAGAACAATAATAAGCACTTAGAAAGACAATTAAACAAAATTCTTCTTAAATTTACGAATATAAAGTTTTGATGAATATGGTGAATTGAATACTTAAAAAGTATAAATTTGACTTTTTTGACAATTATTTAGTCTAATAGGCTACAAGATTAAGGCAAAGTTTTCAAGCAAATATTAATACTTTTTTGATTTTTAGCATACTCAGTACAGTCAAAGCAGTCTTTTATGTTCTAGTAGCAATATTTTTATCGAGAATCCCGATTGATTTTAGATACCAGAAGACAATTAACAGCGGAAGTAAATATTTATCCCAAGGGAATGCTTTCATCATCAATACACTATTTACTAATACAATCCAAAATGCAAGATTGAAACGATTAGAAAACCTTAGGCAAGACAGTAGCGCTAGAATATAAAATAGAGCTAATTTTAAAAAATCATTTGGTAAAAACCTTACTATTTTAATTAAAATTCCATGAGCCTCTAAAGGTGGAAAAATAATAAATAGGAATAATAAAATTGAAGCTATAAAGTAATTTTTGCGGTTCATCACATTTTGCCAGCTAAACTTATGACGAAATAAAATTAGTTCTGGAATTACAAAATATAAGCCAACACAAGCTAAGAAATAAAGGCTGCTATTTGGTTCAACCGACCACCAACTTAATTGAACTTCTGGGACTGAACGTTCTGTCATTGCAGTTTGAGGAGCCATTCCCTTAAAAAGCAAAAGCCAACCGAAAATAGAAAATGAAGCAATAAGTGGTGAAATAATGCGAATAAGTTGCGGTTGATATTGTTTATAATTGATGAATTTTGTTTTCAAATATAGAAAAAATTCAAACGCTGTTATAGCGACAGGAAAAACTAGCATATATTGGCGCGATGCAATTGCTAATATAAAGCTAATTCCGCTGAAAATATTTTGAGAACGAGTATAAAACCAAAATCCCATCAATACGAAGAAGCTTGCAATGATATCTGTATAAAGATGTCCGCTTAACCATAGGTAGTAAGGAAATAAGATTAAGCCGCATAAAGACAAAAATGCATCTTTTCTCTGTTTATTAATAGGTAATCCAATAAAACAACTTATTATAAAGGAAATAAAAAAGTTTAAAAGTCGGCCATTGAATATTCCACCTTTAAATAAATATTCTAAAATCCCAAAAATTATAAATGGAAGCGGTGTATTTAGTTCCTTATAATTCTGTAACCAAGTTCCTGGAGGAATTAAACTATTACTAAAGATTAAACTAGTTTCCCAAAAGTTTGGTTCATCCCATATTGGAGAAAATTGAAGTTTATCTAATACAAAAAAGACTATAAAGTATAGTATTAATATACCAAATAGATACAACATAATATATAGATTCTTATCTATTTTGTTTAACTGCATTTATTTGTAAATAATATTTTTTATATGTTACTTATTAATAAAAATTAAATACGTTTTCTAAATAACATTTATGTATATTTTTTATTTCTTAGTATAATAAAGTTGATATTTTGAATCTAATTTTATTGGTATCAATCTAGGTCGCGAAATTAGTTGAATTGAATCAACCGATAAACTAATAAAAATTGACTCCTTTATGGTTATTTTGTTCCAAAATCCGCTATTTTAATAATTTATTGTTTTCAATAAAAAGTACCATATACTTAGTTCTAAAAACGCAAGCGTAAGGTACGTGAATAAAAATGTGTTGAGGAACTTTATAGTTACTACTGGTAAATAATTTATAAAAAGCGGAAATATTCACGATAAAATACTCACTGGAATACTCAGCTTGAAAAAAGTTAAAAATATGCCTCTACCAGTTGGAACCGAAGCCCCAAGTTTTACAGCGAAAGATACTAACGGTAATACAGTTTCTTTGTCAGATTTTAAAGGAAAGACAGTAGTTATGTACTTCTATCCGAAAGACGATACCCCTGGTTGTACTAAGCAAGCCTGTAGCTTCCGAGATGCTCAATCGCAGTATCAAAGCAAAGATATCGCCGTTTTAGGTGTAAGTGCGGATGATGAAGCTTCTCACCAAGCATTTACCCAAAAATTTAATTTGAATTTTCCCTTACTAGTTGACACCGATAAAAGTTTGATCAAAGCTTACGATGTTGATGGTGGTGGCTATGCAAAGCGCGTAACTTACGTTATCGATGGTGACGGCAAGATTAGTAAGGTTGACGATAGCGTTAACACCAGCACTCACGCTGAAGATGTTTTGAAGTCTTTGGGATTGTAATTTAGATATTCCGAAAAAATAGAGACGCGATGTATCGCGTCTCTACAATTATGAAAAATTAGCTAAATATGATTAGTTCTAATTCCCACCAGCAGGTGTAGTTTGTGCTGGTGTGTAAACTGGGAATACGAAATCAAACTTTTGTTGGCTTGTAGGTTGCCCAGAGGAACGTTGTTGAAGCAGTTTTTGTTGTCTTTCACGAAATGAACCAGCTTCAGTATTAATTTGCTGTCTATTTTGAGAAGAAAATCCTTGCCAATCCAAAGTACCAAGCTGCGAGCGATGAATTAAACTCATCGGATCGAAGTTACCACTTTCAGTACCGTAAAAGGAACCACCATCACCTTGTTTTGTATCAAAGGGATCTGGTTGATAGCTCGATGGTACGGAAACATCTTGACTAGTTTGAGCAAAGCTTGCGGATGGCGCAACTATATAGCTAATACCAAACCCCATTACAGTAGCAGCAAGTAATTTATTAAGTTGTAAAATCGATATTTTCATTGCTCGTTTCCCCTTTTATAACTCGAATTAATTCTTCTATTCTACGCAAGAGTACGACGTAAGCGGGATTGAATGCTTAACAATGCTACAAGCGCAAAGCCTAACAATACTAGTATTGCACCGCCAAAAGTAACATCACCCCAGAAAGCTCGCATTACTACACTATTAAATCCCCAACTTTCATGGATGTATAAATAGCGAATTGGTTCGATTGCATAGCTCAGAGGATTGAGTGCTGCGATAACTTGCAACCATTTGGGCATGAATGATAGGGGAGCTAAAGCTGTACTGGCGAATAATAGCGGTAAATTAGTGACAAAAATTACGGCTATTAACTCAATATGCCCCGGTAAAGCAAAGGCTAAACCCAATGAAAGAGCCGTTACACCTAAAGCGAGTAGAAAAACTATTAAGGCGATGGCGCTCAAACCTGCGACATTAGGGATACCCGCACCTATAAACGATGCAGCACCTACAATTATTGCTGCTTGCAACAAAGTTTGACTAACAATAAAGATTGCTGAAGCAAAAACAATAGAAAAACGAGATGCTAAAGGAGCAACTAATAACCGATTCAAAAAGCCGAATTCTCGGTCAAACATGATTGGCAAACCAGCATTCAGCGCTCCAGCAAATGCTGTAAAAACTATTATTCCAGCAGTTAAAAACTGACCGTAATTTGTAGTATTACCAAAAATTCCTTTTGGTGCATTTTGAAACAGTGCGCCAAATAAAACCAGCCACATTACAGGTTGAATAATGCTAGCCACTAAAGTTGAAGGGCGACGCTTTAACTGAATAAATAGACGACGAGTCAAAGCTAAAGTTTCTTGAACTAACTCGCCGAAAACACTTTGATTGGCATCACTATACAGTTGCGGCGATGCGATTTTCTGTAAGTTAATATCCGACTTGGAAGAAAAAACAGTAC
>JBARZF010000625.1:0-3487 GCA_049649675.1 Rivularia sp. (in: cyanobacteria)
CTTTCCAAGCGTAAATTAGAATTTATAGAATTTTTAAATATTGCAGTGCAATTAGCAAAAGCTTTGGTATCGCTGCATTCTCATAAAATTATTCATAAAGATATCAAAGCAGATAACATCGTTATCAATCCTAAAACAGGAGAAGTTAAACTTACTGACTTTAGTATCGCTTCAAGACTCAGTAATGAAAATCTGCAATTAACTAACCCCAATCAACTTGAAGGGACATTAACATATATGTCCCCAGAGCAAACCGGGAGAATGAATCGCGCTCTTGACTATCGCAGCGATTTTTATTCACTCGGTATAACTTTTTATGAAATGCTTACCGGGAGATTACCTTTTCAAAGTAACGATCCTTTAGAGTTGATTCACTCTCATATTGCCAAGCAACCCACTGAAATTCAAGAATTAAATCCTGAAGTTCCCAAGGCGATCGCCAATGTGGTAGTGAAGTTGATGGCGAAAAACGCCTAAGATCGCTATCAAACAGGCAAAGGACTTTTAGCCGATTTAGAACTATGTAGCGAACAGTTGGAAATAACAGGAACAATTATCGAGTTCCAACCGGGAAGATTGGATGTATTAAGTCAATTACTCATTCCTCAAAAGCTTTACGGTAGAGAAGTTCAAGTTAATTCCCTCCTAGATGCTTTTGAAAGAGTCAGCAAAGGAAGCCGCGAACTGATGCTAGTTTCTGGCTATTCGGGAATTGGTAAATCATCCGTAGTCTATGAAGTTAATAAACCCATCACCCAAAAGCGCGGTTATTTTATCAGTGGTAAATTTGACCAATTCAAGCGCAATATTCCTTACGCTTCATTAATTCAGGCTTTAAGTAGCTTGATGCAGCAATTACTTACAGAAAGTAGCGCTCAACTCGAACAATGGCGCAGCAAAATGTTAACTGCTGTTGGTGCAAACGGACAAATAATTATTGATGTAATTCCAGAAGTGGAACTCATCATCGGTAAACAAGCAGAAGTACCCGAGATGGGTGGAACAGAAGCACAAAACCGCTTCAATCGCGTTTTTAGCGAGTTCATCAACGTTTTCGCTAAAAAAGAACATCCTTTAGTAATTTTTCTTGATGATTTGCAGTGGGCAGATTCTGCAACATTAAAGTTGATGCAAATATTGACTGTTGAATCCGACACTAAATATTTTTTGCTGATTGGAGCTTACCGCGATAATGAAGTTAGCTCAACCCATCCTTTAATGCAAACTTTAGAAGAGATAGAGAAGAATAAGGCGATTGTTAATAACATTATTTTACAACCACTGGAAATTGTAGATGTAATTCAGCTAGTCGCAGAAACTTTAAATGATAATACAGAAAGAGTAAATATCCTTGCTGAATTAATTTGTAATAAAACTGGTAGCAATCCTTTTTTTATCACTCAGTTACTGCAAACACTGTACCAAGAAAACCTGTTAAAATTCGATTTTACTCCCTTCTCTTCTTTAACTAACAAAGATAAAAGTCAAGGAATATGGCAGTGGGATATTGAAGAGATTCAAGCTGTAGGCATCACTGATAAAAGCGTAGTAGAATTAGTTGCTAATCGAATTCAAAAGCTGCCAGAATCTACACAACAGGTATTACAACTAGCTGCTTGTATTGGGGATAAATTTACACTTGATGTGCTAAAAATTGTTAATCAAAAATCTTTGGTAAATACAGCAAAGGAATTAGATGCAGCATTACAAGCAGGACTAATCTTGCCTTTGAGCGAAGCTTATAAAATTCCTTTAGTATTTGAGGAAGAGATAGAAAAACATGAAAATGATATAAGCTTTCAGAAAATTTATACAAAAAATTTGAAATCTAATATTGCTGGAGTGGGCTATAGATTTTTACATGACCGCGTGCAGCAAGCAGCATATTCGTTTATTCCGGAATCCGAAAAGCAAGCTACTCATTTAAGAATTGGTCAGTTGCTGTTAAAGAAAACTTTACCACAATTACTATCAGAGAATATTTTAGATATTGTTAATCAATTAAACTTCGGTGTCGATTTATTAACTGAACAATACGAAACAGATGAGCTAGCAAAACTTAATTTGATGGCTGGCAAGAAAGCCAAGATTGCAACAGCTTATGAAGCTGCGATAAAATATTTCAATATAAGTTTATATCTACTCAAAATTAATAGCTGGCAAAGTAACTATGAGCTTACTATAAATATATACTTAGAAACAGCAGAAACTGAATTTCTTAATAGTAATTTTGAGAAATCAAATAATTTATGCAATTTAATTCTGAATAAAGCTAAGACTGTTCTAGAACAAGTAAAAGTATACATAATTCAAATCCAGTCTTACATGGCGCAAAATAAAATGCCGGAAGCTTTAGAGATTGGAGTCAAAGTTTTAAAAATTCTTGGAGTACGATTACCGAACGAGCCAAAGTTACATAATCTTTTACTAGCAGATATAGAAACCAAATTAACTTTAGTTGGAAAAGAGATTGATAATTTAGCTTATTTACCAAGATTGACTAATCCATATAAACTTGCAGCAATGCAAATTTTAATGCTTATTGCCCCTGCTGCAAGTATGGCAGGTTCTTTACATTTTCCATTAGCTGTATTAGCAATGGTAAGGCTATCCGTAAAATATGGGAACTCAGATATTTCTGCTTTTGGCTACAGTCTTTATGGTGCTATGCTATGTGACAAATTTGGAAGTATTGAACAAGGTTATAGTTTTGGTGAATTAGGTATTTCTGTATTAAATAAAATGAATGTTAATTCACTAAAATGCAAAGTATTTTTAATGCTAAACGCAACAATAAGGCATTTCAAAGAGCATATTAGACATACATTCTTACCGTTACAAGAAGGTATGCAAAGTGGATTAGCAACCGGAGATATACAATTTGCAAGTTCTAACGGTTGGGGTTTAAGTCAAAATCTTTTTTTAAGTGGGGAAAACCTTGAATTAGTTGAACATAGAGTATTTCAATATGTAGAAATAATGCAAGGGTTAAAACTGGAAGCAGTTGCTTTATCTATATCCACTATTAGACAAAAAATACTAAATTTTCAAGGCCGCTCAATTGAAACAAACATTTTAAAGGGCGAAGCTTTTGATGAAGTAGATATGATAGCTGGTTTAGGTAATAACTCTTCTTGGTTAAGTACTTTTCACTTTGCTAAAAATATTTTAAATTATTTCTTTCAAGACTATACCCAAGCAATTGAAAATGCCCGCCTAACTGAACAATATCAAGAAAGCAATCCAGGCTTCTACCTCTACTGCGTCAACAATTACTACTACTCCCTCGCACTCCTTGCTAACTACAAAAACGTAACCTCCATAGAACAAAAGCAATATCTCAAAAAAGTCGCCGCTAACCAAAAGAAAATGAAGAAATGGGCGCATCATGCAGCCTGCAATTTCCAACATAAGTACGATTTAGTGGAAGCCGAAAAAGCGCGAATCTTTGGCAAGGAAGTCAGAGCAATGAATCTGTACGATCGCG
>JBARZF010000626.1:0-22649 GCA_049649675.1 Rivularia sp. (in: cyanobacteria)
TCTAATTAACATTTAATTCATAGAAGTTAACAATTATTTGATGTACTTTGCACGCTGCTATGCGTATATATATTTATGGGTACCCGGATAAATCGGTTATGCAGTTTTTAGCAATTTTGATCGGAAACAGGCAAAAAATAAAGCTGACTGATTAAATAGATCCCTTCGAGAGTTCTATAAATACGCTCAAACATCAGCAATCCGGGCACCATCCAAAATATCCTAACTCGTGTTACGGGAAAAAATCCCTTGCAAATTTTTGGAAAGTTGGGAGTATTGAGCGATGCTAACTTATTTTTAATTAATCCGAATGGGATTATTTTTGGTGAGAATACCCAATTAGATATTCGTGGTTCATTTGTTGCCGAAATCAGCCGATAGTCTTTAATTGACTGATGATACCGAGTTTAGAGCTACTAACCCCTTAATCAATCCGATTCTGACTATAATGGCGGAAAATTTACCGAAGCGAAAAAAGCGATCGCCCAAAGTATTGAGCTTTTATCCTCCTATGTACAAAACAAAATCAAAATTCTCCAACAATCTAAGTTTCAGCATCCTTATGATTGGGCAGCTTTTGTTTTAGTTGGTAATTGGTAATTGATAATTGGTAATTGATATACTAAAGTTCGCTATTAACAGATTTTTAATTGCAGCTAATTAGTATGATTATTGATAATCGTTTCATAATCATGCAACAACAAGAAACTTTAGCTCAATTAATCTGTCGTACTGTATTAGAATTTGAACAGCGGCAAGCAAGCTTACAACAAGATAAACTTCGAGAAAATACTTCAGTATCGGCTACGAACGATACATCTAAACGAACTATATCTAAACATAAATCAGCATGAGTTTAAATATTGAATACTATTACAATTAGATTCTTATTTATAACTTATAGAATTAAGATTTTAATTTAAAGTAAAATATATAGCTTTTTTTTACTTACAATAATTATGATAATTAACAAACCCGGTTTTTTCTAAAAGCTGGGTTTTTAGTATATATCAATTATCAATTATCAATTACCTATTATTTGACTTGATAGCCAACACCTTAGAGAACGCATGTGCCACAAGTCTTTACCAGGCCAGAAGGTTGCACCTTTACCGTATTCGTTGCTAGAGCATAACTCTTCGATTTCGGTTTTGAATTTCTCGTTGGAGTTGTGAACCAAAACGTGAACGGGTTCTGCACCTAATTCCATCAAGAAGCTGGTCATACCATATACTAAATCGGGGTCGCCGTAGATAGCAAATTTCTTTCCGTGTAACCAAGCGTGAGAGTCAGTCATAGCGTCAACAGCACGACCGCGCTCTTCTTCTAACTCTTGAGGAATGGGCTTACCAGTCAATTCGCTGAGTTTCATTAAGAACTCATCAGTTCCGCGAATACCCCAAGGGCGAACAACTGATGTGGGTTGCTTCCACTCTTTCTCGATATATTCGCGAGTCTTAGGAGTAGAATGTGCTTGCAAGCAAAGTGTAGCTTCAGCATTGCAAGAATCAGCAGCATCTTCCAATTTTGTACCCTTTGGATACATATTGAATTTACCATCGTTAGGTGCATCAACATAATCGGAGTTGTCAGCCAACAAGGTATAGTCAATACCCATTAACTTAGCAATACGCTTAACTTCGCGCAAGTTGCCTACGTAGGTGTCAAAACCAGGGATAATATTGATTTTGCCATTGGTTTTATCTTTCTTCTTACCTTGAGTCAGGTTTTGAAGAATACCCTTCATCATATTATCGTAGCCGGTAATATGAGAACCTACGAAGCTAGGAGTGTGAGCGAAAGGTACGGGTAAATCTTCAGGAATGCCACCTTCATTTTTAGCATTACCGATAAATGAACCCAAGTCATCACCGATTACCTCAGCCATACAGGTAGTGGAAACGGCAATCATTTTAGGCTTGTAAAGCTCGTAAGCATTAGTCAAACCATCAATCATATTCTTCAAACCACCGAATACCGCAGCATCTTCAGTCATTGAAGAAGAAACAGCAGAGAAAGGCTCTTTGAAGTGACGGGTTAAGTGGGAACGGAAGTAAGCCACGCAACCTTGACTGCCTTGGACGAAAGGTAATGTACCTTCAAAGCCAGCAGCAGCATAGATTGCTCCTAAAGGCTGACAAGCTTTAGCAGGGTTTACGGTCAAAGCTTCACGACTGAAGTTCTTTTCGCGATATTCCCAAGATTTAGTCCATTCTGCAATTTTCTTAACTTCTTCGGGGTCGTGTCCACCTTCAAACTTCTTCTTGCCCTCGAAAAGTTCTTGGTATTCAGGCTGGTGGAATAGCTCTACGTGGTCTTGAATTTTATCGGGATTCTGAGGCATTATCTGTTCTCCAAGTTTGACGAATATAATCGTCGTTTACAAATAAAAGTTAATGGCTTGATTGGGGGATAGGAAATAGGGGGATGTTCCCCCGTGCTATTTCCTTAATTTCTAAGCAGAAGCTTTAGCAGCTTGAGTAGCAGGAGCTTCTTCTTTCTTCCAAGGAGTTCCGATCAATTTCCAGGAAGGATTGTTGATTGCTAAATCCATGTCACGAGCAAAGATAGCGAAGCCATCATAACCGTGATAAGGACCGGAGTATTCTTTTTATGGTTTAATGGCTTTTAACAGCTAAATGTTCATATTTACAGATGTTTATCATGAACATTGTTTAGGAATAACACATTGATTTTTAGGCTAAATATAAGCTAAGACAAGGTATTATGCATGACCACGGTCAAGACAAATATCAAAAAGCCTTTGCCGACATGGAACCCCTTTCGTCTACCCACGGCAGTTTTATAGGTTCATCTGTGGAACTAAAGCAGCAAAACAAACACATGAGAACGAAAATCTTAGAGGAATTAAAACAGGTAAATTTGCGTTTGAAGAGTGCGAAAACAAAAGTAACAATTAGAGAATCAAATGGTAGTTTACAATTGCGTGCTACTTTGCCAGTTAAACCGGGAGATATAGATAAAAAAGGAATGAGAAAAAAGCAATATAATATTAGTTTAAATATTCCGGCTAATTTAGATGGTTTGAAAACTGCTGAGGAGGAAGCCCAGGAGTTGGGTAAACTCATTGCTCGTAAAACTTTTGTATGGAATGATAAATATTTAGGGAATGAAGCAAATAAAAAAGATTGTAAAACTATTGGTGAATTACTGACCAAATTTGAAGATGAATATTTTAAAACCCATAAACGTACTACTAAAAGCGAACATACTTTTTACTATTATTTTACTCGAACCAAACGATATACTAATTCTCAGGATTTAGCGATTGTCGAAAATCTGATAAATTCAATTGAAAAAATCGATAAAGAATGGGCAAGATACAATGCAGCCAGAGCAATATCTGCATTTTGTCAAACTTTTAATATAAAAATTGATTTATCGAAATATTCCAAAATGCCGGAACATAATTCTCGCAAGATACCCACCGATGCAGAAATATCTACAGGGTTTATCAAGTTTGCAGATTACCTTAAGACTAGAGGGAAACAAGTAAATCAAAATGTTCAAGATAGCTGGCAACTATGGCGCTGGATATATGGAATGCTTGCGGTGTATGGTTTGCGCCCGCAAGAACTTTTTATTAATCCTAACGTTGACTGGTGGTTGAGTAAAGATAATGCAGATATGACCTGGAAGGTAGATAGAGATTGTAAAACAGGGGAAAGAGAAGCATTACCTTTATATAAGCAGTGGATTGCAGATTTTGATTTACGGAATCCTAAATATGCAAAAATGCTAATAGATGCGATTAACAACAGAGATAAAGGCGATCGCGCACAAATAACCGGATTAACCCAACGAGTTAGCTGGTGGTTTCGCAAAATCGGCTTAGATTTTAAACCTTACGACTTACGTCATGCTTGGGCAATTCGAGCGCATATTTTGGGGATTCCGATCAAAGCAGCAGCAGATAATTTAGGGCATAGCGTACAGGTGCATACGCAAACTTATCAGCGTTGGTTTTCCTTGGATATGCGGAAGTTGGCGATCGATACGGCTTTGAATAAGAAGAGTGAAGTTGAAGTGGTTAAGGAAGAGAATCAAAGATTAAAATTGGAAGTTGAGAAGTTGAAGATGGAGAAGGTTTATAGTAATTTGTAGGGTGCGTTGTCGCGAACGCGCAACGCACCTTATCTTTCAGCTTATTTTACGAAGTAATTGCTTAATCATCAGATATCAAACGTGGGTCAGGAATGCCATAAATATCTTCAGCTAGATCTATTCTCTGTATATCTGTCATACCAGTAGTAAAACCGGGAGAATAAAAATCTTCTAGTTCTGTGTCTAGAAAACCATATTCTTTTTGCTCGCGTTTTCTTTCGACAAACGGTTCAACTTCAACAATTGGTGCATCATGTATATATTCATCTATATATTGCACACTTTTGATTCTTTGCAGAAGGTCGTAATCCTTGAGTTCTTTAACTTGGACAACTAATATACAGTTAGCCTTTGAACCTCCAAGATGTTTAGGAAAAAGTACACCTTGAACAATTTGTTTTATATTTGAAGTATAACTAAGACTATTATACTCATCAAAATCAAAAGTATGTTTCTTTCCTGGACTAGCTATTATATTATCGGTTCCAGGAGCCTTTACATAATCTATGATAATAGCATCAAAGTAATAGTAGTCATCTCGATCACCACGACCATCACGAGCTTTAAAATCGTAATCTTTGCCTACATAAATTTTTACTTCAATCATTCATTTCCCTCTGCAATTCAACGTTTATGCAGTATGTGTTGCTAAATAAATTAGCAATCATTGTTAACTTAAAGCATATATTTTGATGACTAAAATTAGAAAAAGTATGTTATTTTGAATTATATTTTTTACTCATCAATATCTCTGCTACTTCGCATAAATCATCGTTATCGCAAGTCTCAGAAAAAACTTATAATTCAATTAGAGATAGTTTATTTAATTCCTGAATTGCCAGTGCTAGGTTTTTAGGGTTGGATATTGAAAATTTTTGATTCAATACATTGTTAGATGCTTCATTCATCTTATTACCTTTTATTGTTTATTAAATAATAATTATATTGTTTTAATTTTAAAATGTAATAATTACGGATTTTGCAAAAAATATGAATTTTATTTTTCATGATTTATACTCTTTTTCTTTGAAAATTTTTTATGTTAAAGTTTGTAAGGTGCGTTGCGCGTTCCACCACAACCGACCCTATTCTTTATTCTATTCAGGCTTTTTTCAACATCCAATCATTAGCCCGTAGGGTGCGTTGTCGCTTCAGCGCAACGCACCAAATTTATTTTGATATTAAAAAGGTGCGTTGCACTCCGTGACAACACACCCTACTTTATATATCCCAAGTTTCATCAGATATTTGAATATTTCCATCACTACTCCAATCAGATGGATAAATATCTTGTTCAATAAAACGATGAATACTCGAAAAAGACCATTGTTGAGGTGATTCACAAAGTTGATGTTTAACGGGATTGTAATGTATATAATCGCAGTGATTGGCAAAATCTACTTCATCTCTAATCAAATGCTCCCAGAAACGACGCTGCCATAGATTTCCTTCTCTCCGCTTTCTTCTGGAACGAGAAATATTAATTTTAAGTCCTAGCTGATTTCCATAATATTTAGTAACAAAGCGTTTAATTAAAAGCATTCTAATAGAGAAATTACTATCACCTTGAGGTAGAGTCCATAGACAATGGAAATGTTCGGGTAGCAATATAAAAGCATCTATGGAGAAAGGATAGTTTTTTCGGACATGGGTAAAAGCTTTACGTAAAGCAGTACGTCCAATATTACTACAAAGCCAGGGCTGTCGTTGATATGTAACCTGAGTGATAAAATAAGTGGCACCAGGGATATAAAGTCTGCGATAGTTGGGCATGAATTAAACAAGATTTGTAATGGTTTGTTTTTAGGATGCCCATATAAATGTATTAGGTTGCGCTATGTTAGGTTTGTTTGCGAAATTTTCATAATTCTTGCGGTGCGTTGCGCGATCGCGACAACACACCCTACTTTTTCAGAACTTATATAACGGGATCGCCGCAGCTTTTCGGGCGATCGCAACATACAACGACACATCACATATAACTCTATATATATATTGACGGCAGGTACAATCGATGGGTAAATGAACTCGTGTAATGCGGAATACTAAAAATAGTAAACCGTTAATTTTAAACAGGAGTTAAATCATGGAACTCGTTCAACAATTAGTAAGCAATCTAGGTGTAGGGGAAGATCAAGCTAAGGGTGGTGCTGGCTTAATTTTAAAGCTTGCTCAAGATAAGCTTGGTGGTGGAGAATTCGCGAAAGTTGCATCCGCGATTCCCGGTGCTGATATGCTATTAGGTTCTGCACCTACCGAAGAATCCGGCGGTGGAATGATGGGTGCTTTGGGTGGTATGGCTGCTGGTATGATGGGTGGCAATCAAGCTGCTGGTGGTTTAGGAAGTCTAATGAGTTTGGCTGGTGGTTTCTCGAAGTTGGGAATGAGTGGGGATATGGTAACTAAGTTCTTCCCTGTGATTCTCAATTTCGTGCAGCAGAAAGGTGGTGCTGATGTAGCGGGTATTTTATCAAAGGCTTTGCAGTGAAAATTTAGCGGTATTGCTAATTAATGGTTGTCTAATTTTTCTTATTGTTAGACAACTATTATATTTTGTAAAAATAAAAGAGCTAATAATATGGAAATTAATACTACCAACGTTCAAATCCCTAACAATGATTTATTAATCGATGCTTATTTAGCGCAACCAGAAGGTAATAATAAAAAAGGTGCGGTTATAGTTTTTCAAGAAATTTTTGGCGTTAATGCTAATATTCGAGATATTACCGAACTGATTGCGAAACAAGGATATATCGCAATTGCCCCGGCAATGTTTCAACGTATGGCTCCCGGTTTTGAATTTGGGTTTAGTAAGGAAGATGCTGGTTTTAGTCAAGAAGCTTACCGTAGTGGTTTGCAATATTATCAACAGGTAAAGTATCAAGAAATATTCAGCGATATTAAAGCTACAGTTGCTTATTTAAAAAGTTTATCTAATGTGAAAGCTGATTCCATCGGCTGCATTGGTTTTTGTTTCGGCGGGCATATTGCTTACATGGCTGCAACGTTACCGGATATCAAAGCAACAGCTTCGTTTTATGGTGGTGGAATTACTACTTCTAGCTATGGTGAAGAAATTCCAACTGTTAATCGTACTTCTGAAATCCAAGGTACTATTTATGCATTTTTTGGTACAAGAGATTCGTTAATATCTCAAGAAGATAATAATAAAATAGAAGCAGAGTTAAACAAGCATAATATTAATCATCGCGTATTTAGATACGATGCAGGACATGGATTTTTTGCCGGATTTTTTGTAGATAAGTATCCATTTTTAGCACAAAACCCAATTATAAATAGAGAAGCTGCTATTGATGCTTGGAATCATGTTTTAGAATTGTTTAAAAATAACCTGTAAAACTTGCTTGCTCTATGGTTATACTCTATCAATATCATAGAAAATCTATAGAATTGGCAATAATGTTTTTATTTTCTCATTTATCTCAGATTTGTGGAATTAGCTTTGCACTATTAACGTGTTTTTCTCTAACTGCTAATGCTCAAAATTTGTCAGATGATAGTTTGAGAGACAAGTTTCAATTACAAAAATCACAGTTAAACATTTCAGCAAATAGAGTTAACTTTGGGCGTGTTTTTAAAGAGTTTGGTGTTAATGGCTCGATTATAATTTACGATACCAGTAACAATAAAATTTACGAACATAATTCTCCTCGCAATTCCCAAGCTTTTCTTCCTGCTTCTACTTTCAAGATTTTAAATACATTGATTGCATTAGAAACGGGGGTTATTCAGAATGACGTATCTGTTTTAACCTGGGATGGTATCAAACGGGATTTTGATGTATGGAATCAAGATACAAACCTTCGGCAAGCATTTAAAAATTCAACAGTTTGGTTTTATCAAGTTTTAGCTCGTAAAATTGGACGCGAGCGGATGCAAAATTTTATTAATCGAGTCGGTTACGGAAATCAACGAATTGGTACGGTAGAAAACATCGATAAATTTTGGTTGGAAGGGGATTTACGAATTACACCCAAACAACAAATTGAGTTTTTACAAAAAGTTCAGAGTGGAAAATTACCTTTCTCAGAACGCAATTTGAATTTACTCAAAGATATTATGATTGTTGAGCAAACTCCTAATTACACATTGCGAGGAAAAACTGGTTGGGTAGATAAAACAGGTTGGTTTCTCGGATATTTAGAACAGAATAATAAAGTATATTATTTCGCTACTAATATTGATATGCCAGATATTAAACTTGCTCCTGCTCGAATTAAAATTACTCGTCGATGTTTGAAAAAGTTGCGATTATTTTGAAGTCATTAATAAGGTGCGTTGCGATCGCGACAACACACCCTACAATTAAACTTAAAATTTACACAAACTTCTTCGCTGCTTCAAACCTTGTATTAACCTCATCCCAATTAATCGTATTCCACCAAGCGTCTAAATAATCCTTACGACGGTTTTGGTAATTCAAATAATATGCATGTTCCCAAACGTCGTTACCCATGATAGGATATTTACCTTCGCTAAAAGGACTATCTTGGTTAGCGGTACTCATAACTTCTAATTTGCCATCTCTATTAAATACCAACCAAGCCCAACCACTACCAAAACGCTTTCCTCCAGCTTCGTTAAATTGATTTTTTAAGTCATTGAAACTGCCAAAATTATCCTTGATAGCATTTGCGATCGCACCGTTGGGTTGCCCTCCACCATTGGGTTTCATAATTTCCCAAAACATCGAGTGGTTCACGTGCCCACCACCATTATTTTTTACAGTAGTACGAATGTCTTCGGGTACGCTATCAAGATTCCCCAATAATTCTTCCACACTTTGTTGTTTGAGTTGTGGATACTTTCCTAAAGCTGCATTTAAGTTTTTCACGTAACCAGCATGGTGCTTGTCATGATGAAACTTCATCGTTTTGGCATCTATGTGGGGTTCCAAAGCATTGTAATCGTAAGGCAAAGGAGGTAATTTGATATCACCAGAGCCACTTTGAGCAACTTTCGAGTTATCTGCTAACGCACAACCTTCCAAAGCAAATGTACTCGCACCAATTCCAAGTAAGTATAAGAAATGCCGACGTTTTAAAGTCATAATATTGACCGTAAGTATTTGATTCTTATTTTCTTAGATTTTGGTTAAAAATAGAACTATATAGAAATAAACATTTTGCACCATTCTCAGTTAGCTTTTAAAACCACCTCGGTTGGGAATTCCAAGGCTCACATACAAAGTAGTTAAAACGCACTAAAAGCTATACCTAGTCGTCTTAAGACGACTTTGCTTGTTAGCCTGGGAATTGATTCCAAGGCGATATAGGGGATGGCGCTATCTAGTGAATTAAATCCAATTAACAAACTAACCATTTTCAACCATCCAAACCAGAATCCCCAAAATTTCTTCTAAAGGTGGTAGAGGATAATCCATCAAATCAATGGTGACAATATTTCCTTCCAACTTTAAAAATCGCCATTGAGTGCCGCTGGTAATGGAACCATAAATTACGGAAACCGGACGATTTTTTGCAGCGTTGAATCTTTGTGCTGCAACCATTTCTGCCATACATTGTCCAAATCCAGTTCTCAAATCGGCTTTTTTGGCTTCTACGATGACAATCGCAGGAGCTTCAATTTCTAGTACTTCTGGGGAACGACTTAAAAGGAAATCGCATTTTCCATTTAATCCAATTGATTCATCAATAGTAAAATCTTCCCCCGAAAACAAACTAATTTCTCGATTTAATATCCGTCGAACTTCTAATAATACCGGGTAAATAATCCCTTCGGAGCGTGCTTTTTCACTTGCGGAAGCAGCAAGGGGAAGACTTTCTTCAAGGTAAGCTGTTAGTGTCGCTGATGGTTCGATGGGTTCTGTAGGAGGAATAAATCTCCCGCCTTCTTTTGTTTTTAACCCGAAAGCTTCTTTAGCTTTACTAATATTTGTAAACTGACTATAAGGCATAATCGCTGTCTTCCCGTGCAAGTCTATTTTTATGCTAGAGCAGCAGAGCGATTAGTTTACCTAAATTTTGGGAATTTGGTACTATTGTCAAAGTGGACGAGTGCAAAATCAGCCAGCAGATTAAATTATGGCAAAGCGTAAGAAAAGCAATCTGAAGTGGATTAAGGAAACGCTTGAATTAAAACCCGATCATCATTGGGAATCTCCACCAGAGCATAAGATATTTGTCGCGGGTAGGGGGGCTGTTCGTTTCAATGTCCCTCACGATTGGCATTTTGAACCGAAAGAGAATTCGTTTAGATTCTGCGATAAAAAACCACCCTTAGATGATTGTGGTTTGGAAGTATCTTACAATCATTTACCTGATAGAGATTGGAGTTTGTTTCCTTTAAAGCGTACTTTAAGACAGATAATTGAAGATGACAGTCGCAATCCTTTTGAAGTTGGTGAAATTGTAACTGTAAAACGTCAAACTGCCAGAATTGTTTGGGTTGAGATGAAATTTATCGACACTCAAGAGGAACCACGAGAAGCTTTTTCACGAACTTGTATTGCGATCGGTTCAAATATTCAATGTTTAATTACTTATGAATTTTGGGCAGATCAAGCAGAACAATTAACACCCGTATGGGATGAAGTTATTCGCAGTCTTACTTTAGGATTATACATTCGCGACCCCAGAAGTGGTTTGGCTTTTCCGGATTAAACAATGAACAGTGAACAGTTATCAGTGAACAGTGAACAGTTATCAGTTATCAATTATCAATGAACAAAACTAGATATGCGAAAGCTTAAATATTATGTTGCTTCGAGTATTGATGGGTTTATTGCTCGGAAAGATGGTTCATTTAACGATTTTGTTTTTGAAGGGGAAGTGGTAAATGATTATATTGAGTCTTTTAAGTTGTTTGATATCGTTTTGATGGGACGTAAAACTTATGAAGTGGGATTAAAAGAAGGTAAAACTAATCCTTATCCGATGATGAAAAGTTATGTATTTTCTCGTTCTATGAAGGAAAGTCCGGATGAGAAAGTTAAACTTGTTTCAGAGAATGGAATTGAATTGGTAAGAAGTTTGAAAAATGAAGCCCGAAAAGATATTTACCTTTGTGGTGGTGCGAATTTAGCTACAACGTTGTTTGCTGAAAATTTGATTGACGAAATTATTTTGAAGGTGAATCCCTTTGTCATGGGTTCGGGAATTCCGCTGTTTGGGGAAGTTATTAAACCGACTTCTCTTGAACTTACCGAAAGCAAGATTTATGAAAGTGGTGTTATTTTACTTAATTATCAAGTGAAATTCTAAATCAACTCGTTTCTAGGCTCCGCCTGCAAACGCATATTCATAAGGTTTGCCTTTTGATATCATGGAAGGCAGAGCCTTCAGAAAATGCATTACAAAGTAGAACCTTGTAACGAGAAAACGTTCAAAACTTGGTAAGCTCAAATATTCAAAATTGGATTTGTTGTTGAGTGAAGATTACAAATAATTAGTTATTGAGCCGAAATCAATAAAAGCGCTTGAGAACGCAATCTTTTATCTACCCACTCTAATTCCTCGGGATTATCTAACGCTGCATCTGCTAGCAATTGAGGAAGATTCAAAAACCATTCTGAATCCTCTTTCCCCGAATATCTAACTACCACCATCAAAGCTTTACTATTTCTACAAGTAATTTCAGCCAAAGTATTCCATTGCTCGGAAATAGGTTGAGAGGTACAGAAATTAATAATCGATGCTATTAACTCTTCGGCTTCCTTAACTTGTTTTCTACCAAAATAGTTAAGATTTTCTACAGCAACAAATAATTGCTCGCTCAAAAATTCTTCTGTCTCTTGATTTGTCGTTGGATTAAAAATTATGTTGTCTGAAAAAACAGCATAGCCTTCTTGTGTTTCCGAGTAATCTATTTCAAAACTTGGCTCCGAATCGGAAATATCTTCATATATAACCTCTTGACTTTCGTTATCTAAGAATTCATCGCTTTCTACAACTTCCGAACTCGATACTTGAATATCTTCTTCTTGACTCTGAGATACCCAATTTAATTGTCCTTTTTTCATCGCTTCCCGCAGCGCTAATGCTTCAGCGACTACCTGTTGAGCAGTCAATCCTTCTTCATCGATCATTCTTTGCAAAGCAACCCCCGCCGTTTCGTCATGAATCGGAGGTACCTGACAATATCTACCACCGTTTTTAGTACGTCGCCAAATTGATGGTTTTTCTAGCTTAATTGGCTTGGGTTTGCGCTGCTGCTTGATTAATTCGCGTACTTTTTCTTGAGTTATGCAGCCGATATCGAGGATTTGCTCAATTACAAGAGCATATTTCTTGCTCTGATTGGATAGCAGAAATAAAGTATTAGGTTCAATCTCGGCTAAATCCGAGGGTGAGAATTTCTTAAAGGTTTGAGCTAGCTTGAGATACTTCTTATCTTCCTTCTGCCATCCCCATTCTTTAATTAGTTGCTTATAAGATGAGCGAGATAGTTCTAGTTTCTGCTTGGCTATATAGAAAGCATTGTGCAGAATATTTTGAGTTGCTTTACCTAAAGATTCGGCACAGTTTGTAGTTCTTAGTGATGTTGCGATCGCCATGATAGATTCCCCTGAAATTATGAAGCGGACGAATAATTAGCAATTTTTCTAGATGCTCAACAAAAGTTAATATCTAAATTCGTTTAGATATATCTCTGTGGAAAGTTTCTGTCCAAGCACCAATCTCGCCAAACTCCGTACATCACAGTTTCAGGGGAATCTACTGCTACTCTTTCTTTGATTGGGGCATCGCTTTTTCTTTCTCGGTTTTGTACGAAAACCAGCTCAGTATCAGCGTTACAGCTTTTTTGTAGTGGACAAAGGGTGTTCGATTGTACTATTATTAAATCAATCATATCGATTTTCCATTGAGGAATTAAATTAACCATATTGAGTTCTCCATTGGGAAGTTGAGTGAAATCATAATTTGAAATTCTCCATAGAGAGGATTTAACAGAAGCAGACGTATTAATTCTTACCGGAATTACGTCTGTTTTTATTTTATCCTTTTTTGGGCACAAAATATTTTTTGAACACGAAATAAACGTTACTACGTAACTATACGCTGAGTCAAGCAGTTGTTAAATTGTGTAATGTTAGCTAGTTTGTTGGGACTATGTAGTGTTGAGTAGTGTTAAAATGCGTTTAGGAGAAGAATGAATGTTGGTATGGCTAAAGTAAAAGACCCTGGAATAATATTGGATAATGCGACGGTAGATACTCCGCTACCAGATGTGGAATCTTTTCGAGTAAGTTACAAAGAAAAAATTTTTCGTTGTAGGAAGTGTGACTCTAGGGGTAACATATATTTTTACCTAGAAAGAAGCCATAGACAGAAAAAGATAATTCGGTTTGTCTGCAAGCCGGAAGAATTGAACGCTGTATTGATAAGGAAAGCCGCTAAAAGATTGCTTGATGCAATTGCAAAACGCGAAGCAGAATATCAAGGACAGAAAGTAAAAGAAAAAGACCTTCGTACTTTGATTATAGAGTTGCAAGCAGAAATAGCAATTTTGAGTGATAAAGTGGATGATTTGGTAGCTCGACGAGAAAAAGAGAATATAGTAGTCAATGACCAAGAATATACTTATACTAATAAAGCTTCGTAATTAAATAGAAAATAATTTAAACTTCTCTAGTTTTTGACAGATATTATTTCTACCAATTACCAATTACCAATTACCAAACAAAAAAACTCCCGACTGACTTATCATCAATCGGGAATTTTATTAACTAAGAATTAAAAACTAAAAAATCAAATCACTTTGATAATTTACTTCTTAACAGCGTCGCGTTCTTTTGCTTCTTTAATCACTTCGTCAGCTACGTTTCTAGGACATGGAGCGTAGTGGTCGAATTCCATTGAGAACTGACCGCGACCGGATGTCATGGTACGTAAATCGCCGATGTAACCAAACATTTCGCTTAGGGGAACTTCTGCTTTGATGCGAACCCCAGTAGCACCTGGATCTTGGGATTTAATCATGCCACGACGACGGTTTAAGTCACCAATTACGTCACCAACGTGGTCGTCTGGTGTAAATACGTCTACGTTCATCACCGGCTCAAGCAATTGAGGGCCAGCTTTAGGAATAGATTGACGATAACCGGATTTCGCTGCAATTTCAAAGGCGATCGCACTGGAGTCAACTGGGTGATAACCACCGTCAGTTAAGGTGAATTTTACGTCTACTAAGGGGAATCCAGCTAAAACACCTTTGTCAATACTGCTTTGAAAACCCTTTTGTACCGCAGGCCAAAATTCTCTGGGTACGTTACCACCAGTTACTTTTGACTGAAACTCGAAACCAGTACCGGGTTCGCCAGGTTCGATTGTATAATCAATTTTACCGAATTGACCGGAACCACCAGATTGCTTTTTATGGATGTAGGTGTCGTTGATTACCTTGGTGATAGATTCGCGATAAGCAACCTGTGGCTTACCAACTTCTACTTCAACACCGTGAGTCCGCTTGAGAATGTCAACCTTAATATCTAGGTGGAGTTCTCCCATCCCCTTGATAATCATTTCACCGCTTTCTTGGTCGGTTTCAACTTGGAATGAGGGATCTTCCTGAACCATTTTGCTCAAAGCCATACCCAATTTCTCGGAACTACCTTTCTTGGCTGGTGTTACAGAAATCGAGATTACGGGGTCTGGGAACACCATTGGTTCGAGCGTTGCGGGGTCTTTGGGGTCGCACAAGGTATGTCCGGTTTGGACGTTCTTCATACCTACAATCGCCACAATGTCACCAGCTTGAGCCGTGTCTCTTTCTTCGCGAGAATTGGCGTGCATTTCTACAAGACGGCTGACACGTTCGGTTTTACCTGTGAACGTATTGAGGATGGTATCGCCTTTTGACAAAGTACCGGAATATATCCGAGTAAAGGTCAAAACACCAAAACGGTCATCCATGATTTTGAATGCTAAAGCCCGCAATGGTTCGTTTGCGTCAACTACAGCGAATTCGCCGGTTTCATTACCTTCGAGGTCAACTTCTGGCTGAGGTTTAACTTCTTTCGGATTGGGCAAATAGTCAACAACAGCATCCAATACTAACTGTACGCCTTTGTTTTTAAAGGAAGAACCGCAATAAGTAGGGAAGAATGCTAAGTCGATGGTGCCCTTACGGATACAGCGCTTCAACTCTTCGACGGATACCTCTTCACCTTCAAGGTACTTTTCCATCAAAGCATCATCTTGTTCCACAGCCATTTCAACAAGCTGCTCGCGCCAAGTTTCCACATCATCCTTCATGTTCTCGGGAACATCCTTAACCTCGTAATTCATTGGATCGCCGGATTCATCCCACACCCAAGCTTTACGAGTTAACAAGTCAACAACACCAACGAACTCGCTTTCAGTACCGATGGGCAATACCATAACCAACGGTTTGGCAGCAAGTACATTTTCCACCTGCTTGACAACGCGGAAAAAATCTGCACCGATCCGGTCAAGCTTGTTGACGTAGATAATTCGCGCAACTTCCGAATCGTTAGCATAGCGCCAGTTGGTTTCCGACTGGGGTTCCACACCACCAGAGCCACAAAAAACGCCGATTCCGCCATCGAGAACCTTGAGAGAACGATATACCTCAATCGTGAAATCAACGTGCCCAGGGGTATCGATGATATTCAATTGATGTTCGTTCCAGAAGCAGCTTGTAGCAGCGGATTGAATCGTAATACCGCGCTCCTGCTCCTGATCCATGAAGTCCGTTGTCGCCGCACCTTCATGAACCTCACCGATTTTGTGGATCTTACCAGTAAGCTTGAGAATTCTTTCAGTTGTGGTTGTTTTTCCTGCATCAACGTGAGCGAAGATGCCGATATTTCGATAACGAGTGAGGTCTTTCATATTTGACTATATAACTAGGTGCTAGAACGGTCGGTGACTACACTTAAGTATTACTCAAGGGGAATCGGCGTTGGTCTAAAAGTCAGCACGGGCTGGAACTATACCATCACAGACATTTTATGTCTTCCTGCTGATGGCGACTATACCATTTGTTAAGTAATTATAAATTATTTATATGACATGATGAAACAGTTCTAAGTAGTGGTAGCCGACTTTTCCACCGAGGAAACACGAATCGGTTAATTATTTCTACTGTTGTTCGTCATTTATGTTCTAAGCGAACGCAATTTTCATGAGTATTTTTACTATTTTTTCAGCTTAGAATACATAAAATAATTTACTCATTACCTCGGTGGTTGAGATGAAAGCAATTATGTCAAAACAAGAATTACTTAAACGTTACAAAGCAGGGGAATGCGAACAGGTTTGGCAAGAATTGAAAAATTTGGGTGAAATTAGCCAGCAATCCTTAAAAAATGAAGCTTTAGGTGTTGCGCGAGAAATCATGAAGCGAGTTAAATACAATTTTCATATTATCGTAAATAATTTGATAAATTCTAAGATTGACCAATGATTTCTAGTATTAATGAGTTAAAAACAAGGTTGTTGACGAGCGGAGTAGTAACCAATGAATATGGATTCCGTGGATGTAAAGTTTCCGAAATTGAAAATATAGAGGCAAAATATGGAACCCTTCCATATGTATACAAACAAATTCTCCTTTTAGCTGGACATCGATCTGGAACTTTGATTAGCAAAAGTGAGTTTGAGTTTTACATTGACGAAGTTCTGCAATTAAATGAACGAGTGCTTCAAGATAGAGAAGAAGGAATAATTGATGGAGAAAATCCTATCAGTCTACCCAAAAATGCTTTTTTCATTTTGTCCAGATACAATAATCAACCAAATTTCATACTAGCCAATGGGGAAGAAGACTCTCTTGTTTATGTATATGATTATGAGGATGAGAATAATGAAACAATTAAAGAATTCTACAAATCTATTTGGGAATGGATTGAGGATTTAGTTAAAGACGCGGAACATTGGGTAAAGGTACGTAGAAACCGCGAACATCTTAATTACTAACAAATAAATTTTTAATACTTAATCATGATCAATTATTTACAAGTCAAAGGAATTATCAAAAAAGGTTACGGTGTAGCATCGGGGAAAGGTGGAGACAAGCGTTTCCCCAACGGAACAATTGAAATGCAAAAGCCTTTTTTTTATAAACAAGGACTTGATTTAGAACCGTATTTTTCAGGAACGCTGAATATTTCAATTTCTCCCTATCAATATACTGTTAAACAAGCCAAATACACGTTCAAAAATCTTAAATGGGCGGAGAATGAACCAGCAGAAGACTTTTCGTTTTTTGATTGTAGAATTCTTCTCAAAAATGGTGAAATCAAAGAAGGATTGATTTATTATCCACATCCAGAGACAAAACCCGAACACTTTCAAGCTGCGGATATTTTGGAAATAATCACTTTTAAAATAGATGATTTGAAATCTGATGACGAAGTGATTTTAGAAGTTGATAGTCAGCAGATTGAGATTAGTTGAATTTGTAAACGCAATATTTAATAATTATGGTGCGTCACGGCATCATTTAATTAATAACCTCAATTATTATTAACTTGTGCCGTAACACACCCTAAAATAAATGCGATATTTAATTAAACGAAATCTAAAAAATCAATTTACCGTAATATTCCGGTTAACGATTATAAAAATTTTTAGATATCATCGCTCGTTATACGGGTGTTTGTAGGATGGTATCGCATGAGTAAAGGTTCGCGTATAGCTATTGGAATATTTGCATTACTTGGTGCTGTTGGTTTCTTCATTACCGCTTTAGATCCAGAAGGTTTACCTATGGGTGCTCCTGGGTTTTACGCTATGGCTGCATTGTTCGTAATTATTGCAGTTGCTTGTTTTTTTCCTAAAACTCATCCGTTTACTTTACGAATGATTGGTACGGTAATTTTCTGTGGTTACGCTGCTTATGTATATGACAGCTTCCAAACTCAAAACTTACCACGGGCTATTATGGGTTTTGTTGTTTGGGGAATTCCTTCTGGTTATTTAGCAATCATGGGTAAATATCCGTCATGGGGAACAGCATCCGCTGGTTTGAATGCGAAGCAAGAAAAGAATCGTAGGTGAGAAAATTGATTCACAAAAAAGTATTTTGTAGGGTGTGTTACGGTTCCGATATCTGATTTTCGGAGCTACAAATTAAATCATACCGTAACGCACCACCGTAAATTAATAACAAAACATTATGCGTTTCTACGTATCTACAGGTAATAAATTTTGATTCACAAAAAACTTCCACAGTTGTGGAAGAATTTCCTCATCGGCATAATAATTGCACTTTTACCAATATTTCTAATAGATAATTGGCTTCCCTACGCTTTGTTGAGTCACTACAATTATCCCGTTGATTCACAACCGGCTATTTTTCAAGAATTTAATGCAAAAGTAGAAAATATCAACTTTACAACCGATGACAATATCAAAATTTCGGGTTGGTGGATTCCTTCTCCAAAAAAATTATCTGAAAATCCCACTTTGATAGTTTTGCATTCTTTGGGTGGTACTCGTCAAGATTTTCTCAAATTGAATTTACCAATTTGGCAGCAAGGTTTTAATTTAGCGCTCGTTGATATGAGGAGTCATGGTAAAAGTGGTGGAGAATATTTCACTTATGGCTTCCACGAGCGTAAAGATGTTTCGCAATTAATTGACTATATAAAACAACATCACCAAAAAGCATCTCAACATATAGCCGTGATGGGAATTTCTGCTGGGGGTGCGGTTGCAATCTCCTCTACAGCCTACGATAAACGAATTGAAGCATTAATCACGATATCCGCTTTTGCCGATTTAAATAAGACTATTGCGAAACAGGTTCCTTGGCTTCCGTCTTTTTGGAGAAACCGAGCAATTATAAGAGCGGAAGATATTGCTAAGTTTAAAATTGAAGAAATTTCACCGATAAATCAGATTATAAAGGTAAGTTGTCCGATTTTAATCGTTCATGCAACCTTAGATAAATATATTCCCCCTGCAAACGGGAAAAAGCTTTATGATGCTGCCAAAGGTGAAAAATATTTTTATGCTGTAGAAGGTGGAAATCACAGCACGGTTTTGGATAAAGGTGGTGAATCTTTGCAGAAGAAGATTGTTGAATTTATCTATCAACTGCGATAATTTATGTAATTTGTGAAAATTCAATATCGATAGTTTATTTTTTTATTAAAAATAGCAAAACAAAGGTATTAATTAAAAGTGAAAAACAGCTATATGTTAGCATTCAGACAATATAGAATAATCAGATTATATTTATCAACTTTTGATGAATTACATAATATTTCCGTAAAGATATATGCTTATAAAAGAACTTGCTCTTATAACTTTTATCTCAGTCTACCTATTCTTTTGTGCAGCTATTTGCCTTTTTGTTGACTTATTTATTGGCTTAATTGCTTTTAGTAAAATTGCCTTAGACCCTACTTTAACAACTGCCGGACTTTCGATTCAAGAGTTGCTTCTATTAATCACTAAACTTATATTTTTTGGCTTTCTTTTTTGGAAGACAGCAATGGGACTTTTAAATAAACAAAACTGGGCTAGATTAATTTCAATATTCATGTCTGGATATAGCTTTTTCGGATATATTTTAGACTTAATGTTTGGCAACGAGAACTCATTTTTCTTTTTCAATCTCTTATTAACAGGTATTTTTTTATATGGTATGACGCTAAATAGGTCAGTAAATGATTATTTTAGATAGTAGCAACGCACCATTTATTAATATAGATACGAACTCTAAGCACTCAATATCGAAATGTTGGGTTACGACGCTAATAAATTTATTCGTTAAGAATTATATATTTTCGTGCGTCTAACCCAACCTACAAATATTACAAGTACTTAACTTGTAACTTTTCTCAATTTACGATGGTGCGTTACGGCATGATTAAATTGATGACCTCCATTTTGACCGATTTGTGCCGTAACACACCCTACAAGAAAACTACCGAAAACCAAAATTCAATTCCCCATTCTCTAACATTGATAGATAATCCTTTGTCAATTCAACATAACGACTTTCGACAAGAATAAAATGCGGATATTTATCAATTTGTTTAAACCCCTCTTTTTGTAATTGGGATTTAAGAATTTTCATTGTAGAAGTTGTTTCATGATGCTGTTCGACTAATCTAATAATATGGGGAATCGCATAGGGAGGTAAAAGTTCTTTGAGTTGATTCAAAAAATCATCAAGATTACTTTCAAAGTCAGATTCTACAGGTAAAAGAGATGCCATCCCAACTTTACCCGATGCTTTGGGAATCTCTACTCCATATACAACCGCTTCTTTAACTAAACCAGTTGATAAAATTGCTTCTTCTACTTCCTGACAAGCAACATTCTCCCCTTTCCAACGGAATGTATCTCCCATACGATCGATAAATGTAAAAAAACCGTCAGCATTTCTAGATAATAAATCTCCAGAGCGCCACCACAAATCCCCTGGCTCAAATAAAT
Organism: Rivularia sp. (in: cyanobacteria); assembly: GCA_049649675.1. Lineage (GTDB taxonomy): Bacteria > Cyanobacteriota > Cyanobacteriia > Cyanobacteriales > Nostocaceae > Rivularia. The sequence continues at coordinate 20,523 of JBARZF010000626.1, forward strand.
TTTCCCAAATTTTACTTTCATCTAATGAAGAGTCGAGATAACCACGATAGCGATCGCCTGGAACTCTTAACAAAGCTTGTCCAATTTCTCCCATTGGAACGGGTTTTCCTTGTTCGTCAACTAAAACAATATTTTCCGCATTAACATGATCTGGAGGAATAAAACCACAATAACCCGGCTTTCCAGTCCAATTTGTCAAAGCTGATGCTGGCATTTCTGTAGCACCAAAATGTTCTACAACTCTTTCAATACCAAATCTTTCGGTAACATTTTGCCATAATCCAGATGTCAAACCATTGCCAAATATTACTTTAAGAGGATTGTTTGCATCTTCAGGTTTTTCTGGACTATTGAGTAAATATCGCCAAAGTTCTCCTATATAAACAACGGAGTCGCAATTATAATTACGCACGTCATCCAGAAAAGCTCGTACCGAAAATTTCTCTCTAACTACAGCACAAGCTCCCGCTTCTACACAGCTAGCAAAAGCTACTGCTAAACCATTGCCGTGATATAAAGGCAAAGTTATATAACAGTTACTATCCTCTGACATCCCAGTTCTTAAAGACCAAGCAATTCCCGCACCAATCATGCGACGATGATTAAAAAGTGCTGATTTACTACGTCCGCTAGTACCACTGGTAAAAATAATTACTACGGCATCTTCCATAGTAATGCGATCGCGATGTAATGAAGCAATTCTTCCCTGCCATTCTGCTTCTAAAATTAAATTCGGGTCATAATTTTTGAGAGATGGAATTGGTTTACCTATATTTATTTCAACTCCACAATCATTAGCTAAAGTTGATAATTTCTGCTCGGATTCTCTAACATTAAATAAAACTGCGGTAATTCCGGCTTTAGCCAATCCTAAAACAGTAGCTAATAAAACAGCACTGTTCTTTTGATGAACTCCGATATATTTATGATTTTGATTTTGATTTAAAGAAATAGCCCAATTAGCAATTTTATCGGCTGCGCGATCGAGTTCTTGATAAGTCCAAGGTTTTGACGAACCCACTTCACGAACAATTGGTTTTTTCGGATATCTATCTACCGATTGTTGCCAAACATCAGCCCAACTATTAACGTTTTTGTCTGCTAATTCTTTAAATCTTTGATTTTCGTATTCTAGATATTTTTGATATTTTTCAGCGATATAATGATTATTATTTTTCATGAGTTTTTTTGATTTTATAATTTATTTTTTTATGTATTTTTAATCTATTAAGTTCAGTTGTATTAAAAAAAAGCAGAGGACGCAAAGAAAATAGAGAGAAATACCAGCAAGAGAAAATTAAAATAATTTCGATACATAGGTCAAAGAGGTTATAGATTATTTGAAATTTCTCTCTCTTTCTTTTTCTCGGTGTCTTTTGCGTCTTCTGAGATTTTTCATTCCAATTTTCTCAAACTTTCTGGAATCAATGCTTCGGAAGAATTATAAACAATTTCAACTGATGTATGGTTATCTAAACTAATACGACCAGCTTCTAAAATCGCTGTTGTTTGTAAAGTTCTTCCAGCAGTTGCGATAACATGATCAAAATCTTCGGGTTTAGCTCCTTTATTAATACCAGCTACAGCATCAATAAATTTTTCAATGCTTTGATAACCATAAGCTCTTTGACCGGCAAATTTACCGTTAGAAGGTTCGTATTTCATAAACAAAGGATTGATACTAGCGTATCCTCCCGAAACTGTTGCGGATGAATAACCCCTATGAGCTTGGTCAATTTGTAATTCACCTTGATGTCCCATATAAAAAAACCTTTGCTGGGAATGAACGTCAGATTTAGGAGCAATCCACGAAGCAGTATGAACGGAAATTCCTAAATTACCACTGTGGATGTTTTCCCATTGAATTGTAGTAGTAATCGTATCTTCGGTATTGATGTCAAACTCGTTTTTAGCAACTCCAGTAGCACCCAAACCAGTTACTTTAATTGGTCTGGCAAAATCGCTGACCATCCAATCCAATAGATCGATATGATGAGAATTCAGATAGTAGTTAATATCAGAAGATTTTCCAGCCCATTTTCCAAAAGTGTGAAGTTGACTTCGAGGTTGGCTCATATAGCTATTCATATAGCTAAAATCTCCAAAACTACGAACGCGATCGCGAGC
>JBARZF010000627.1:0-4989 GCA_049649675.1 Rivularia sp. (in: cyanobacteria)
CATTTTCACAAGTAATTACCGGACAACCACAAGCCATTGCTTCAAGAATAGGTAAACCAAAGCCTTCATATTTAGAGGGATAAATCAGTGCGATCGCACCACTATAAACAATAGCTAATTCTTCATCGCTCAGTTGCAACATATGTACCGTACTACCCGAAGTATAAGTTCTCCATTCGGGTGCTAAAACACCACCGCTTCCGGTACAAACAATGTCAAATCCGTTACGACTCGCAAGTTTTATAAAGGCTTCAAAAAATAAAGTACTGTTCTTATAACCACTTGAAGGACCAATTAAAAGGAAGTAAGGTTTTGTAATTCCGTACTTGGTTTTAAAAGTATTAATTTCTGATAATTTAGCCGGACTAAAACTATCTTTAACACCTAAATGAGCTACGGTAATAGCATCCGGATTAATATCGGGGAAACACTTAACTAAATCGTTGGCTGTATTTTGAGAAACCGCAATGTATGATGAAGCGTGCTGAATTCCATAATGTTTTTCTTGCCACATAGGATTATTTAAATCCCATCCCATTATTTCTGGTATCATGTCATGTGCCATGAAAACAGAAGGGGTTGTTAGAGGTGTAGTGTAGTAAGAAGAAACGAATAGTTCAGCACCTTCTTCATCACATATTTGCTGAAGCATTTCTCGGTCATTATCGGTATCGTTGTAGTCATATTGGGGAATTTGACGATATCTGATACCTGGAATTTTAGGAGCAGTACCCGCTCTATCTAAAACTATAATATGCTTTGCAAAATCATTATCCGACCATTCTTCCAATAACGACTTCCAAACACGAGCAATTCCAGTTTCGTAGAGTTGAAAAAATACACCGTCAACTAATATTATCGGAACTGGTTTATTTATTTTAGCAATTTGTTTATCTAATTCCTCTTGCTGTAAAAAATGCCAATTATTAGATTTTTTTTCTGGTTGAGCAATGGGTACTATACCGTATGAATTAGCCTTATCTACAGTAGTTTCATCTCCAACCCATGCAAAATAATTGCGTAACAAGACAGGGAATTTAGTTTCTTGCTGCAAATCATTCCATTGAGAAACAGCACCTTTATAACCGTAATATTCTTCTTTAAATTCAAGTTGTTCTTTTGTCGTGTAGGCAAAATGTTGAAAAATTAACCCCTTTTCTTCCGTATCTTTATGCTTGAAAGGATTTACTGCTGCAACATTCTTTAATTGTCCATCCGATAACTTTTCAACTAATACTGGTGGTTCGTGGGCAGCCCAAACACATCCTGGTTTAAATCTCCAAGTTCTTAACCATTCTTGTTGAGGATTTTGAGCATAACAGTTACGAGTACTTATAAGCAGATTCTCTCCAACAAAATACCAACACCAGTAAAAAGCTGCCGTTTTATCGGGATTTTTGATAAACAATTCTCTGGCTGTAGATAACTGCTCAAAAGTCCATAGTTCATCTACATCTACTTGCCATAACAAACATTCTTCTTGAATATTAGAAAGAGGTGCGTTGGTCATTTCCCGCTTACCTTCCCAGAAAACCCCTTCCGGTTTGCGGTAAACTGTAATGTTATCTGGATAAAGCCGTTTTAGTTCATCAATATATTCACTTGTACCATCAAGACTAAGCCCGTTGGAGTGAATTTCATTACTGATACGTCCACCATTACCAACACTCCAAGCCGTATCATGTTTTAAATCTGCAACACCTTCAACAATATGCCAATGCCATTTAAAAGGTAGTTGTTTGAATATATCAATATGGTACTTAATAAACGGTTGACCGTTAAGAACTATAGTAAAAAAGTGAACGGGTAAAGAAGGAAAAGCAATATAGTTTTCGTAAAAAGAATTAGAATCAGATACTTCTTCTCCTATTTCTCCATTAGGGCCGATCTTATGACATTCATAACCATTTTTATTTAAAATATCAAAAGTGGACTTAGCATTTCTATTTAAGCCCTCCAGCATTTTTTGTGAAATTTCAAATTGAATAAACTCCACACTTTTATTTTTTAAAAGCTCACTTGCTCCCTGCAATACATCCGATTCTGCTCCCTCAACATCAATTTTTAAATAATCTATTTTTTCGATATTATGCTGCTGACAAAAAGAATCTAGAGAAATTGCGTCCACTACTTCTGTTTTAATAATCGGTACGTATTCCCCAGAACCATCGGGGTTAAGCATTTTTGGTGTACCAATGCTGTTCCAAACAGAATAATCTTCTGGAAACTGATTAAATTCTATTTGTTTGTTTTCTGAATAAACTGCATTATGAAAAGCAGAAACATTACGGCACTTTTCTTGTAAAATTCGCTGTTTAAGCTTGTTATAAGTACTTTCGGTAGCTTCAAAAGAATATACTTTACCTTTCGCTCCAACGATTTTACTGAATAAAACCGAATAATCACCAACATTAGAGCCGACATCAAATACAACCATTCCAGGCTTAACAAAATTCCTCACAAGTAACTGCTCGGCAACTTCATTATCGAAATAGTAATTGTCAGCTTCGTTTACTTTTTTAAATATAGAATAACCGTTACGCACATTTTTATTTTCTGCAATTAAAATATAATTCTTATCTGAAAGTAATTTATAATGGTTGTGATAGTTCTTAAACGTAGTGATATCATCAAGCAAAATATATTTGGCTCCATAGACTTCATCTAATTCAGCATTACCCGTAAATTCAGAACCATCAATTAAAACTAAATCAAATAATTCAATATTATTTTCTTGCTTAATTGTTTGAATACCATCACCAGCTACACCAGAATTTATCACATACTCTATATCCTGTTCTAGCCAACCCAAAACTTGAGGAAGCGGATATAATCTGAGATTATTTTGAATATTCTGATAAAAATCAATAACTTCTTTTTCTTTCGGAAACTTTTCTACAGAGATAGATGAAACGTTATAGCATCTGACAAAACCATCGTTCTCATATCTTTTTTTTAATTCTGTAAATCTAGGTTTTGAAACCTCCATGCAGAACAATTTTGGGTTATTAGGATTTTCTCTAAGTCCAGTTACAAATGCTTCAGTACTTCCACCTCCAGAAGATGAACCTATTTCCAAAACTGTTTCGATATCTTCTTCTCTACAAATCTTCTGAATAGCTGCATAAAATTCATCATTTTTAATCTCTGGAGGAATTAAATAATTAAGTTCGGAATCAATAATTTCAGGTTTAATATTCATAGTTGTATCTGCACCAATTTATAGTAGTTTTACTTCTTGACTTCTTTCTTCAAATTCTCTAAACCTATTTTATAATCCTCCCTTCCAGGATTCAGCTTCACCAACTTTTCCAAAGTTTCAATAGCACCGGGAATATCGTTCAACTCTAACCGCACTTGTAATAAACCGTCCAGCGCTACTTGATTATTTGGTTCCCGTTGTAACACCAACTCAAAACCTTTTTCCTGCTGTTTCAATGTCGATTCCACAGATGCAGCTTGCGGCACATTTTCTTGTTGAAAAACTTCTTGTATCGCAGGAATTGCTGCCATGACGGTAGAACCGAAAAAAGACACCATTGAGATTAAAATGATTAACTTTTGCCGCTTTTTAGCTTTCTCGCGGTTTTGAACTACGTATTCTTCCTTAGAACCATCCATGTTTTAGTAATCGCTGTGGTAAATACTGAGTTTAAGAAACTCTTTCAATTCTCAGGATGCCCAGCACCTTAGCAAAACTATCACTTCGGCTATATTTTTTTATTGCAATAACTTTAAATAGATAACTCACCCAAGGCTTACGAAAAATATGCCTTCCTATTCCCGACATTAAGATGCTTCCAACTTCTCTTAGAAAACAGAGCTTTGCGTAAGTGTTGAAATAGAGAATTTGCACCTGTATGTTTTAGCCTAGCTCGTCGGGCTTTGCAATATTAGCCCCTGCCTTATAGCCTGCGGGCTTTCTGTATTTAAATAAAAATCAAAACCGTACTACACCAAATCTTCTCAAAAAGATTCGTAAAGCTTACCCAAAGATAACAGAATATATTTCGCAAGGTGGGCATCTTTGCATATTTATTTAAATCAAAACTGAAACCATATCACAAGATATTAAATTCACCCTCTCACTACAGGAAACATAACAGTAAGATTATTTTTTTAATTTTAGAAATAGAATATAATCTCCCTTACTACTCCCGATGTAAAGATTTTTCCCTGAAACAGCAAGTTTAATAAAATACAGTAGTCTTACCCATCAAAGTTTAAATTTTTGTCCAAACCAAGATGACGCACAACTATCCTATTAATAAAAATTTGATAAATTAATCTGACTCATAAACTATTTTTAATTCCATAATATCGAACAAAGACACCAAAAACCTTGAATCGACTTCTTGGCTTTGACTGCAACTCCAGATTGTTACCTCTGAGACACTGCCAGAGCAAAGCAATTATTAAGATAATATAAAATAAATCTTTAAATGGGATCAAATTCTGGATGTTTGCGATAATGTAAATAACGATTAACAGAAAACGGTGAATATTCGTAGCTAGCTATCCGATATCATTGTTGTGCAAAATCATATAGCGAATTGCTTTTCTTATATAGGATTTGTCATGATTTGCACATATTCTGTTGAATGAAGCATCTGAAGATCGGAATTTCTCGGATTGCTCTAAATCTACTAAATTGCTGAAAAATTAGTTTGTTTGGTAAATAAGCAGTTGTAAATTTTGCTGAGTTCCAAAATTTATTGGTGGTGATTACCGAACAAAACCGAAATTAACAGTAACCATGTAGAATTAGTTATGCTATATTCAAGAATAGTGAGACTTGCTTTGCGTGCATTACCCAACTCTACGCAGAGACTATTAATTGCAAAACGGAAAGCATTTTTGCGCCCAGCATTTACCCAAATTTTCATTAGATTTTAATTGAGGTTATGACTCAACAAGTAATTCACCCAATGGTGAAATTGCAACGCAATGTTCAATCGCTCGTAAATTCTCAGATCATTAAGCCTACTG
>JBARZF010000628.1:0-2684 GCA_049649675.1 Rivularia sp. (in: cyanobacteria)
ATTCAAAATTGGGGAAGTCAAGCAGGTTCCTTAATTATATTTCTAGTCTTGGCTCGTCTACTTTCGCCAGCAGATTTTGGTTTAGTCGCTTTAGCCAATACATTTTTGGCTTTCTTCAATCTTTTTATTGAGCAAGGTTTGACTTTAGCTCTTATTCAGCGTCAAGATATAGAAGAAAAGCATTTCAATACTGCTTTTTGGACTCAAATATGCCTTGGTTTGGCTTTGACTATAATTGGCTTACTAACTGCTAATATTTTTGCTGAAATATTTCAAACACCTTTATTAACTCCGATATTACAATGGTTTTCTGTTCTATTTTTGATTAGTTCTCTCAATATAGTTCAACGTGCTATCTTAAGACGTAAATTTGCTTTTAAAACAATTGCAATCAGGGCACTATCTGGAATTATTTTGAGTGGAATTGTGGGAATCTCGTTAGCACTATCTGGCTTTGGAGTTTGGAGCTTAGTTGCTCAACAGTTGACATTCGAGATAGTTGGTGTAATTGCTTTTTGGAGCATCAGCGATTGGAGACCTAAATTACAATTTTCATTGAGTCACTTGAAGGAACTCTATACCTTTGGAATTTCAATATTTTATTCAAAAGTTTTAGCTTTTTTTAATAAGAATACAGACAATTTGTTGATTGGTTATTTTCTGGGAGAAGTTGCGCTAGGATATTATGCAGTTGCTTACCGAGTTTTGCAAGTTCTTACTCAATTATTAGTTGGTACGGGCAACCAAGTTACTTTACCAGTGCTGTCCAGACTTCAAGTTGAACCCGAAAAATTTAAACGAGTCTTTTATAAAGTAATACAATTTGCTAGCTTGATTGCTTTGCCAGTGTTTTTAGGAGTTGAAAGTCTTGCTTCGGAATTAGTAATAACTATTTTTGGAGAAAAATGGCAGGCTTCTATACCTATTATGCAAGTATTAACATTTGGAGGAATTGTTTATTTAATTCTCTTCTTTAATTTATCTGTATTTGTTGCAATAGGTAAACCTTTTTGGCGACTCCGCTTAGAGTTGTTGAATGTTTCTTTTAATATCCTTGGTTGTATAATTGCTGTGCGCTACGGCATTTTAGCTGTGGCTTTTGCTTATGTAATCAGTGATTTTATGGTAATTCCTGCTAGCTTATGGACTTTAAATAAAGTCATGGGAATATCTTGGCAAGCTTATTTAAGACAATTTATTTCACCAGTTATTTGTACTGGGATTATGACGGTTTTGATTTGGTTGGTTAAAAATTGGTTATTAACAATACTTAACCCACAATTTATTTTAGTAATTTGCACTTTCTGTGGAGTGGTATTTTATATTATTTCACTGAAAATTTTAGCTCCTTTACTTTTTCAAGAGCTATGGGATTTAGTTCGTGTAGGACTGTTTAAGAGTCGGGAGAAAAAAACTGCTATTGGTGATTATAAATAAACAATGAAATCTCAACTTGAATTCTCGATTATCATCCCTACCTACAATCGTCCCGAGCGTTTGGAAAAGTGCTTGGAAAGCATGACTCGATTGGATTATCCAAGCAACCGCTTTCAAGTCATTGTAGTGGATGATGGTAGCCGAATGTCTCTCAAACCAATCATTGCAAAATTTGAGAATACTCTATCACTAGAGTTAATTCGTCAGTCAAATGCAGGTCCAGCCAGCGCTCGTAATACTGGAGCAGCAGCAGCTTGCGGTGATTATCTGGTTTTCACCGATGACGATTGCCAACCTCATCCCGACTGGCTTCAAACCCTAGCTGAAGCCATAAAAGATTTTCCCGATACCTTGATTGGTGGTCATACAATAAATGCTCTTGCCGATAATATTTACTCTAGCGCTAGTCAATTATTAATTGATTATATTTACGACTACTACAATCAACTGAAAGGAGAAGCGACTTTTTTTGCTTCTAACAACTTCGCTCTACCCCGCGAACTTTATCAACAACTGGGGGGATTTGACACCAGTTTTCCCCTAGCTGCTGGAGAAGATCGGGAACTTTGCGACCGGTGGCTACATCACGGATTTCAGATGCATTACCACAGAGCTATGCAGATTCACCATGCTCACAGCCTTAAACTAAAATCGTTTTGGGGGCAACATTTCAACTATGGCCGAGGAGCATTTTACTTTCACAAAGTTCGCAGTCAGCGTCAATCCCAATCAATTAAAGTAGAACCGCTAACATTTTACTTCCGTTTATTAGTCTATCCCTTCAAAAAACAGCAAGGCTGGCGAAGCTTGAGTCTATCTGGATTATTTTTTCTCTCTCAGGTTGCTAATGTTGGTGGTTTTTTCTGGGAAAGACACCAAGTAAGATAAAAACAACCTACGATTACCCAAATCTCTTCCCGATCGGAAGCGTATTTATTGCCATCTGTATTTAATACCATATTTTCTTTAATCTAAATGAAAATTCAACTCAACCATCGAGAGCAGAAATTTCTGTTTCTTGTGGGTATTACAGCTATCTATAGCGCATTAGTAGTCTGGCTTGATTTTCTCCAAGCACCACCGATATGGGATGAAGGACATTTTTGGGAAACCAGTTTAACTTTTAGCGACAAACTAATCCCCAGTATTGATGATTTAAGAAACTATGGTGAATTAAGTACGCCATTACCATTCATTATTTTTGGCGCGTTGGAATATCTTTTTCATCAGGGAATATTTGCAGGACG
>JBARZF010000629.1:0-2409 GCA_049649675.1 Rivularia sp. (in: cyanobacteria)
CAGGAGTTGCTTACAGTTGGACAATTTGTATGGGAAATAATGGAAATTCATTTCACCCCGGTGTCTCTGAAAGTTTTCAAGGTAATGTTTATCCCAAGTTATTAGTTGGTAACTTTATTGGAAGTGGTTCAAATGTACTAATTAGTAGAGAAGCAATTGAATCGGTAGGCTATTTTGATAAGAGTTTGAAATCATGTGAAGACTGGGATTATTGGTTGCGATTAGCACCGAAATGGGAATTTGTAGTCGTTCCCAAACCTCAAATTATTTATCGTTTATCTTCTGGGGCTATGTCAAGCAAGCTTGATGTTATGGAAAAATATCAAACTCTGGTGTTAGAGAGAGCGTTTGAATCAGCTAGAGTAGCCCCCTTTCTTACAAGCTAATTGGGGTTTCAAAATCTCTCCATGTTTTTACATTTTTAATGTTTTAGAGAAAACTACATATATACTTTTACATTAATTTTGCAAAGATTCTTCAAGGCTCTTTTAAACGGTTATTTATTGGATAAACGCAATTTTTTGATAGTCTAAGTTCTTGACTAAGTTACGTCTATGTAAAAGGTATTCTATAGTTGTTCTATATAAATAGAATAATAGATGGCAAACCCGGTTTTGAAAGAGCCGGGTTTTTCTGACATTAGTGTGAGTTGTCCGCAAAAAATATATGATGAAAATGATAAAAAAGTCATATTTTTTTATCATTTAATTATAAAATTATACAGATGAATACACGTGTAAATTAAATTAGCTATGAACGAAACAATAATTAGTACGCAACGAGATAGACGAATCACGAACTTTATTGATTCCTTACCAAGAGGTAGAAACTTTAGTATTAAAGTAATGCGTACCTTACGTCAAGGAGGCTTAACTTGGGACCCTTGGATTTTAAAGGACGATCTAACATATCGTCTTTTCTATCTTGTTGGACCAAAAGTAATAGATCCTCTCAAACCTTGGTGGATGGAATCTGCAATTTATGGTGCAACGTCTACTGACATGAAACAATGGACTCATTTAGGTAAGATTCTTGAACCAACCGAGAAGAATTCTTGGGAATCTCAAAGAATGCTTGCTGGTTTTGCCTATCAAGAAAACGGTACCTATTATCTTTTCTACTCCGCATCAGGTAAGCAAGATATGTGGAACGAAGAAATGGGTTTAGCAACATCTAACGATGGTATTCACTGGCAACGTTATTGCGATCGCCCTCTTTTCTCAAATATGGAACACCGCCATAACTGGTACGGTAAATATAAGTTTATTCTTCCTGAAGGAGAAGAAATTGAACACCGCCACTGGCGAGATCCTTATATAGTTAAGGATAGTAAAACAAATAAGTACTATATGTTTATTTGTGCGGCAGCAGCCAGACAGGAAACAAGCCCTTTTAGTGGCTGCGTTGGTGTAGCAGTAGCTGATTCTATAACTGGACCTTATGAAATATTACCCCCTGCCTGTATGCCATTTGTGGAAGGAACGAATGAATCAATTTATATAGAAATGGAACGACCGCAAGTAATTTATAAAAATGGAAAATATCACTTATTCTTTTCCTGCTGGCCCCATCGTTTAAATCCTCAGTGGTTGCAGCAGGTTGGTGAAGATAAAATTACTGCGTCTTCACTGTACTGGTACGTTTCTGACCAAATTACCGGACCTTTTAAACCTGTGACTAATAAACCTGTAGTTATAGGTAGCGAAAAAACAGGAATGTATGGAACAAATTTTGTATCTACATCAAATAATTCTGAAGAAATGGTTGCCTATGGTTGGTTTCACAATATCCTTACTTTAGGAATATCTCCTTTACTATTTAACGTGTCATTCCATAATGATTCTATTACGATTAAAGTTTAGCAATACAATCGCATTATGTGAATTATGGTTACATTTTTTACTCGCAATATGTGAGATAAACAAAGATTTTATTTAACTAAACAGGTAATTTGCAATGTCTACAATATCAGTTGTAGTTCCGGCTTACAATAGTCAAAGCACTATTTTAGAAACCATTAATTCAGTCTTAGAGCAGACTTTTACAGACTTTGAACTAATTGTAATCAATGATGGTTCTACAGATAGAACATTAGATTTATTAGAAACCGTACAAGACAAAAGATTAAAAGTTTATTCTTACCCAAATGGGGGTTTACCAGCAGCCCGCAATCGCGGCATAGTTCGTGCTACGGGAGAATTTTTATCTTTTGTAGACGCTGATGATTTATGGACATCCGATAAATTAGAACTACAACTTCAAGCTTTACAAGAAAATCCTCAAGCAGGAGTTGCTTACAGTTGGACAATTTGTATGGGAAATAATGGAAATTCATTTCACCCCGGTGTCTCTGAAAGTTTTCAAGGTAATGTTTATCCCAAGTTATTAGTTGGTAACTTTATTGGAAGT
>JBARZF010000630.1:0-13410 GCA_049649675.1 Rivularia sp. (in: cyanobacteria)
TACTAAGCCGGTACCGGATTCAGTTGTGATGTAATCGCCACCGATAATTACCGGAGATTCTCTGTCAAATAACGGATGGCGGTAAGTGGAATTTTCTAATTCTTTTCCTTTGAAAGTGGCTTTAACAGTTAACTTAGCGCCGAAAGTTTCGGAAAGACGCTCCGCTAAATCCGCAGCAACGATCAGATATTTAAAGTTAATTTCTGCTAAATTCTCAACTTCCACCACAGCATAATTAAGCTCTGGATTCACCGCTACGGCTAAATTACCCGGAATTGTCCAAGGAGTTGTAGTCCAAATTGCTACACCCAAATCAGGTAAAAACTCTGATAATTTATCTTTTGCAGCATCCGCTAAATTCGTCATCGGGAAAGCAGCATAGATACTTGGTGAAGTATGCCCTTCCGGATATTCCAACTCAGCTTCCGCCAAAGCAGTTTTAGAACTGGGACTCCAATGCACGGGTTTTAAACCGCGATAGATATAACCCTTCAAAAACATATCGCCAAAAACAGCAATTTGTTCGGCTTCATATTGGGGGTTAGAAGTTAAATAAGGATGCTCCCAATCGCCCCAAACGCCATATCTCTTAAAACTTTCACGCTGCTCGTTCATTGCTTCCAAAGCAAATTCCTTCGCCTTTTGTCGCAATTTCAAAGGCGTTAATTCCTGCCTTTCTGCGGGCTTCATGGTTTGCAATACTTTTAATTCAATTGGCAAACCGTGACAATCCCAACCGGGTACATAATTAATTTTACGACCTTGTAATATTTTGTAGCGATTAATAATATCTTTAAGAATTTTGTTTAAAGCGTGACCAATATGTAACGAACCATTTGCGTAAGGTGGTCCGTCATGTAATATAAATAATTCGCCAGGGTTATTTTGAGAAAGGCTTTCGTAAACTTGATTTTCAGCCCAAAACTTTTGGATTTCAGGTTCGCGCTTCGTAGCGTTTGCCCGCATATCAAACTTGGTCTTGGGTAAATTTACTGTCTTTTTGTAGCTTCCTGATTCAGTCATTCGATTTTAGATTTTGGATTTTGGATTATGGATTGTTTCTTCTCGAAATTTGTAATTCCCATTACGGTAATCTTACCCAAAGTCTTGAACTTAAGGGAAAAAAATTTGAAAAACAGGAATTTGACAGCCCCAAACAAAGCAAAAAGCGACCGCTTGATTATGGCGATCGCCTTTAAAAATTCCCAGAAAACATTTGTTAATTCCTTTTAGATTATCTTAGAGGATTTATAGGATATGGATAAAGATCTCCCGGTTTTGTTCCTGGAGGTACCGGGCTAAGAACTTTGGGTTTACCATCTGTTCCTGGCAATGCTGGAAGTATAGTTTCCGTCCAACCGATAATTCGGTTATCATCATCCAGAAAAACCAACGAACCACCATTAATATTTTGAGCTTCTCGATCGCTCAAAGGTTCGATGAAAGAATCCTCAAAACCTTCTGAAATCAAGTTTTGTATGGAAATATTAAACATGAGATGATCTGCTCTAATTAATCTTTTTCCAAATAATATTTTACAGGAATACAAAGGTTAAAGGTCAAAGGTTAAAGGTTAATATTTTTTATCTCCTTGTCCCCCCATCTCCCCATCTCCTCATCTCCCCATCTACTTCAACAAAACGGGTTTTGCATCAACTTTAGTACGAAATACGCTGTAGGGTTTTTCGCGTAAATCTTTGCCGTTATGAAAATTCGGTTGACGGTGGAGTTGATTTGCTGTGAAATATAAATATCCGTTTGAAGCTAATGATAATGTATCGGGCCACAATACGCGGGAATCGTGAACTATGGTTTCGTACATTCCGTTGGGTAAACGTCGCAATATGGCGTTGTCTTCATAATTGGTAACGTAAATCCGGTTTTCTGCGTCGGATTCTAAACCGTCGGAAGCACCCCCTTTGTCACCATGATTAATTACGGTTTTGGCGACTTCTGCTTCTGATGCTGGCTCTACTAATGCATCGATATCAACGCTGTACAAAGTTCTACTTGAAAGCGGACAATAATATAGGCGATCGCCTTTGCTGCTAATTGCAATTCCATCGGCACCAACTTTGAAAGCGCTAAATTCTGCCTGTGGTGGACGAGACATCAACGGTTGCCCTTCGACTATAGGTAAAAATTTGTCAATTTCTTCGGCTTTGGTTGAGGGATGATTGTTTAACCTCCTCCAGCTTTTCCCCGTTGCTAAATCAACGATAATAATTGCATTTGCGCCATTTGACGACGAATCGGTAATAAATGCCATTCCTTCCTTACCGCGTCGTAAGTCAAAGCGAACATCATTTAAATAAGTGGTTTTGAAAGCCACATCTTGAGGAAAGACGATTTTTTTGAAAATTTTATTCGTCTTCAAATCAACTCCTACGAGCTTCGCACCACCATCGATTACAGCTGCAAATTCAATGCTTCCCGTGTCTAAAATCCATAAACGATCTAAAGGATCGATAACTACACTTTGTACTGAGAGTAAATAATCTTTTGCTTTCTCCTTATTCGCAACATTCACCGCAGCATTAGGATAAGGCACGCTACGATTATTTTTGACTTCAGCAACCGTAAAATCAACCTTATCTCCCCAGCGAGGAAAATTAACGAAAATCCTTCCCGTTTGCGACACCGTAACCCCGGTAGGCATCGCACCGTTAAAAGTAGCAACTGTTTCAATATTGCCGACAGATTTTTCTCCTGGTAAATTCTTCGCTGCTTTAGCAGGAGTAGTTACCAGCAGCAAAGCCACCGTAATAAAAGCAGCTATAAAAAAGAATAATGATTTAGGCGATCGCATATTTTTAAGGTCAAAGGTTAAAGGTTAGGAATTGAGAGTTTAAAAGTAACTATTAATTGCTCACTGCTCACTGCTCACTGTTAACTGTTCACTGTTAACTGTTAACTGTTAACACATACCATTAATTCTCATATAGCTAAGTAACCAATTTGCAATCGTTGCCCTACGTGTTTCTCTTGGCCCAAATTGACCGATTTTGTAACCAGTAAAACCTAAAAATTCCTTAGCAATCTGTTTATTTTCCTTGGGAATCGAACGAGTTAACTTAACAGTTGGGGGACGATTGGCGATAAAATCTGGTGGCTCTGGATATTCAGTACGCCAATATACAGATACATTAGTTGCATCCCATTTACCCGTAGATTCGTCATAACGATAACCGAGATAATGCCATACTAAATTGAGAACGGTGGTATCATCAATTTCGTCTTTGAGAATTGCCCAAATTGTATCGGTAGTAAGTGCAGGTAATTCCATTTTGGATTTTGGATTTTAGATTTTGGATTAATTGGATTAAATATTATAAGTCTTGAGTAGAAAAATTCCTATTTTATATTGTTTATATAGGAAAACTGTTCCCTGTTCCCTTTCTTAACAAATCATGTCAAATTCTAATTTACCAAAACAAACACGTGCCCACGCATTTATATCCGGCAAAGTGCAAGGAGTAGGCTATCGTTACTCTACAATGAATGAAGCCAAAAAATTAGGTTTAAACGGATGGGTGCGAAATCTTGCCGATAATCGCGTAGAAGCAGTATTTGAAGGTACATCGGAAGTTGTAGAAGAAATGATTCGCTGGTGTCATCAAGGACCAAATTCTGCTGTTGTCCAAAATGTGCAAGTGGAATACTCGGAAACACAAGGGTTACAGGGGTTTGAGATAATCAGTTAACAGTTAACAGTTAACAGTTAACAGTGAGCAGTGAGCAGTTAACAGTGAGCAGTTACCAAAATTATTGTTCGTTCATTTCTTTAAAAGTAGCTAATGCCGATGGTGAAATATTACTTAAGTAACGAAATATCCAGTATTTACAGATAGTATCTAAAATTACGGGGAAGGTGGCGATAAATAGAAATATTATGTTTCCTCTCGGTGGAATACCTAAATGTTCTGCAAATCCTTCGAGAAGCACTTCCCATCCTTCGGGTGAATGGAAACCTACAAACATATCTGTTAATAAAATAATTAGAAATGCTTTGGCACTATCGCTAAGTCCGTATACTGTATCATCTAAAAATAATTGCAGTATTGCTATTTCTCTTTTACTAGTAGCAATTATTAATGCAAATACAAATAATGAGATTAAATCGGCGAATACGTTACCGATCGCGCTGTTGTTTTGTTCGTGAAATTTTTCTGCTATTTCGATTGCTCTTTCTTTTTCTTTTTGCTGTATCTCTTCTGGTGATAGTGGTGCTTGAAAAATTTGGTTTTTAAGTCTCAATTTTTTTTGATAAATTGTGAATTCATGTAATACTTGCTCTTCAATATGAGTATTTAGAAAAGCATCGGCAGCGACATCTGTTCTTACTCGCTCTACAATTGGATAAATTAATAGTTGTGTTAGTAAGAAATAAGTCAAAAAAGGTACTATGATTAAAGTCGCTAAAAACTTTAAAGCAATTCTTGTTCTCTTACTAGCAACTCGGAAATCTTGAACAGCTTTCTCTTCTGCGCGTGGAGATAGTTCTTTGATAACTTTTTGCAAACTTCTGGTAATTGAACCCGGAAATAAACCTGTTTTTACAGTCACAGGTTTAACTTTCATTTGATCTATATCGGGATAATCTGGTTCGCTGTTTACTGTTATATTTTGAGGATTTGAGTCGGAATTAACTGCTAATCTTCGTGAAGGAAACTCTTTTTCAACTGCATATCTTGCTGTTACTTCATCAATAAACTTTAATCTATCCAAAAATGTTTGGTCGTATACAGTTATTAAGGAACGACTTCGTTGAAATTCTGCTAATCTGAAGTTAATTATCTTAAGTTTATTTTCAAGTTGTGCTTGCCAATAAGATAAAATATTTGCCGTATGTTGGGTTGATTCTGAGGAAATTTTTCCCCCATTAAAATGCTTGTCTTCAATATCTCTAATTCTCAATGCTGCTTCATAAGCTAATAACAGCGATCTTTGAGGTGTATCCAAAAACCATTTGTTGACAAAACGCCAATTCTGTTGAAGCTTCTGAAAAAGTGATTTTTTAAGTTTATGCATACAGTTTGAATCCCTTTCTCGTCAATTAGATTTTAGATTTTAGATTTTGGATTTTAGATTGTGGTTTCTTATTCAAAATCAGCAATCGAAACTCCATAGGGAGATGGTTAACAAGGAAGATTTGGAAGTTTTATCTTATTTTCTGATAAATCACGCTTTTTTTCAGCAACTATATACTCTTGACTTGAAATTTTTGGCGTGACTTGTACGCTATATTTTGTTAATTTTTCGCTTTCTTTCTAAAAACACTGCTGCAATGAAAGCGAATAAACCGCTGAGAAATAAACCGAAATTGAAAAGGTATAATGTTTTATTAGGATCTCCATACACTGTGCCAAGATGTATTTCTTGTAATAATAAATTTGATAATCCCTTTTGGAAAAAGATACCGATCATTGCTAGCGCATAGAAAGCTGCAATTCCTAAAGGTACGGCAACGAATATCGCTATAAGTAAACGTACTATTAACTCGTCTATTTTTCGAGTAGTTGCTATGCCTATGTAACGCGCAGCTATTAAACCGCCGATGTAAAATACAACTGGGATTAGTGAAATAATCGAACTTAGATACCGGGGTAGATAAGGAGTAGTTGCAATTACCAGGTTATCCGCAGGAATTTTGTTAAAGGTTGCTTTCAATATGTTATCCGTGCGTTTCATGGGTAATGAAGTGGCTACTTTCCATTCTTCAGGTATTTTAACTTCTACGTCTAAACGGTTAAAAAAGGCCCAGTTTTTTGCAGGAGCTAATATATAAATAACTTTATAGTCTTTATAAATTGAATAATCGTAACTACTTGGTTCAACCACATATTTTACCTGAATTTGATGTTCCCCTCGTCCAATAGTCGGTTTGAATTTCAAAGCTGAATTTGAAAACCCAAGCGGAAAGTACTTAAGTGAACCACCATCAGCTGTCGGTAATCGTGATGGCGCGCGCCACGTTGGAGGAACTTTGGGGTTTTTAATTTTTTCCGCAGCAATTGTCTTTCCATCTAAGGTAACGTTACTAGTTTTAATACCAGGAGACACAAATAAAAGCTCTACAGGAATTTCTTCGCCATCATTACGAATTTGATAAATTGCCGTTACTGTACTTTCTCCTAAATCCTTTAACCCACGCAAATCGAAATTTAGTTTTTCCCAAACAATTCCTAAATTGCGGAAGTCTCCTGTGGGTTCTCCTATTGATTCTCCAATGTGGAAACCAGCCATGTTAGCATTTACAGCTTCAGGAATCATTAAGCTTAATAGTACTAATACAAAAGTTGCGACATATAAAAGTCGCTTTTTTACAGCTAAAATTTTCATGTATTTACAATTTTTATACTGACTTTATATTGCATTATATAAGGCTGACTATTAAGTGCAAATACGTATATTCTCTATAATAGTTAATTTAAAACATTATTGTATTTACCGAAAAGTCTATTTAATTGAAATAAAATTAGTTAATACCAAAGACTTGATAAATCTCCTGATAACCATTAATCAAGTTTTTAGCTTCTTGAATTTGCCCGTTGTTGAAATTTAGGATTCTTTTGGAATTGTCACCTTCGCCACCATAAATCTCAAAGATTGAACTGAGTTCGCCATTTGGATAATAAACGAAAAATATATTGCTAATGGAAGATTGATTACTGTCATCAATTCTCTGAATTGCAAGTGGTTTTCCGTTCTCAAACCAATAGTAAACTGAACTAACAGATTCCTTTTGAGATTTAATAGCTTTTACAATTTCACCATCTTTTTTACAAATATAATAATCGTAATTACCCTGAGTTTTTGAAGTTGTTTGACAGCCTTTTGCAAAATAATTTAAAGTACTACTAACAGTTTCAAGAGTTTCTTCTTGAATTGATGGATGTATTTTTAAATTCGCGGTAACGCATTCATCTGGCATTCCATCGCCATTGTAATCAACGCGAACATCATTTTCTTTTCCATCACCATCGCAGGTAGCCGAGCCGATGATTCTTCCATTCCGTTTTTTGATTTTCGCGTTTAATTCTTCTAAGGTTCCGTATTTTGAGGAAGATGTTTTTACAGATGAATTGTTTTTAAAAACCTCAAAGATGTAATCATAGCCATTGTACAACCGTTTAGCTTCTTGTCTGTCTCCATCGCTAATATTTGTGGCTTTCTTTGGGTAATTAAATTTTGATTTGAGCTTACCGTTATTATCGTAAAGGAAAAGTTCGGTAGTATGAAATTGTTGAACTGCAATTACTCGATTATCAACAAACCAATACTCATTACCAGCCCCTGCTACAGGAGAATATGCGCCAGCCTTTACAATTTTGCCACCAAGTTTACAAATATAGTAGTTAGTAGTAGTACCTTCGGGACTTTTTTTAGTTTCTTGGCAACCTTTGGTTATAGAATTTAAAGATTTTAATACGGTGTCGTAAGAAGTCTCATCAATGATTCCGGTTTGAGAGGAAGAGTTACTTGATGGTTTGTTTTTAGCAACTTGTTGAGGGGAAGGATTTACTTTACTAATTACTCTTTGAGGGGAAGAATCTCCATCATTGGCAGCTTGTTGAGGTGCCGAATTTTCTTCTTGGGATGTATTTGCTGCTTCTACAGGATTAATTACCTGATTATTTTCAGGTGTTTTATTACATCCTAATAAAGTTAATGCGATTAAACTTAAAGATAGTAGTTTTGCGTATTTCATCCAATTAACAATTTCAATAAATTACATATTTATCTACTCATGCTAACCATAGGATTCTCAAGAGATTACCGAGACAATACTGAAACTTTATCTTATACGGTAATTACTGAATTAAATCTTATAATCGGTATCTATTAATGTTCTAATAAAAGCTTTTATAGAAATAATATTTGATAAAATTTAAGTATTAACACCCAATGCCCAATGCCCAATGCTCCATTCCCTAAGAATTATTCTCATACTTCTTTCTCAACTCTTCTAATTCATCATCGATTTTGCTATTCTTTGCCGATTGTTGGCTATGAGAAGATGAATTAGAATTTTGATTCTGAGAATTCTTACCTTTCATAAATACAGTTTTCATCTCTTCCAATTCCTTATCTATTTGACTCGGAGATGATGAAACAATCGTCGGTGGAACTGGATTTGATGGTGTTGCAACTGGTTTTATAACATTTCGGGTTTGCGAAATCAAAGTTGGTAACGTATTCAAATCTTTCAATACTTCATCCACAGTTTGATAGCGACGTGCGGGAGTAGTCGCCATCATTTTATCTAAGATTTTGCCTAAATTTCCATCAATGTTAGCTTGAAGATAATCTCGCCACAGCCAAACATCATTATTAATATCGTATAAATCAAATGGCGATCGCGCTGTTAACAAATGTATGCAGGTAACTCCCAAACTGTAGATATCGCTAGAAAATAAAGCCCTACCCCTCATTTGCTCCGGCGCTACATATTCGGGGCTACCAATACTCGTACCCGTTTGCTGCATGGAAGCTTGAGTAACAACTTTGGAAGCACCAAAATCAACTAATACAATTTGTCCTTTCAACTTAGCAGGATTTTGACGACGAATAATATTTTCGGGTTTAATATCGCGGTGAATAATTTGTTTCTGATGGCAAAACTGCAAAATTCTCAACAATTCATTTAAAAAGTGCTGAATTTGAGTTTCGTTATAAACCCCGTTTTGCTGCAATTCCTGCGATAAATTCAAACCATCGATAAATTCTTGCAGCAAATACTGTCTATCATCTTGAGTAAAATACGCTAAAAGTTCGGGTATTTGTCGATGTTTACCCAACTCTTCCAAACGCATCGCTTCGTGATTAAATAATTCTATCGCCTTAGCTAAAGTACCAGTACCTTGAGCTTGGGGATAAAACTGTTTAATTACGCAAAGAGGTTGAGACGGTTTATCTTCATCCCTAGCCAAAAAAGTTCTGCTAAAACCACCTTGCCCTATAGGTTTCATCGCACGATAACGCTGCTTGAGCAGTAACTTGGCACCACAACTCAAACAAAAGTTTTCGCTATTCGTATTTTGCGGATTTGGGCAACTTGGATTAAGGCAGTAACTCATTTGTTGGCTGGCATTGAATGCTCTATATCTCTATTGTGACGTGTTTCAGATATATTGTGTTTTCTTAAGTTTTGTCAAGATTAGAGCGATTTTGGATTTTCGCGCTTCAGGATTTTGGATTATTAATTTTTCTTAAAAAATCAAATCTCACACTATAAAATAAAGCCCGCAGCCTAGAAGGCTGGGGCTACAATTGCAAAGCCTGCCTCCGCAGGCTAAATACTTAGTTTCTTATAGGTAGGCTTTGTTTGTGTAGTCGCACCCTTATAGGGTGACGGTGATGCTTAGGCAACTTCCACCAAATCCTTCCGACTACAATACTCCACCTTTTCATAAACCCCAATCAAACTATCACCAACTTCAAAAAATAACCCTTCCCCCTCATCCTTTGAAAAACTTAAATTCGGATATTTCGCAGCAAGTTGAATTGCACTCATAACTTTCCCTTCCATACCATCTGGTAACAATCCGGTGGAACCAATATAAAATACCAAAGGTGAAATGTTATCCCGATAAATCTTCTCTACATATTCATCCAATTTCATTTTCGCTGCGGTTAATGCTGCTATTCTTTCCTGTTTTCCTAATTTCGTAGTGCGAGCATCTTGCTCGCTAGAGATTCCCCCAAGCAATTCTAAAATCCCCGCAACCTTACCATTACTTTCAATCCCCAGAAAATCATCAAAAATCGGCTTCATTAATTCATCGACTTTGGTAATTTTCATCCTCGGTGAAAGCGACTTTTGACGAACGGCAATATTTTCTCTCAAAGTCATTTCAAAGCTAGGTTTACTAAAAATCTCCCCGGTTTCGGTATCGTAAACCTCATACCTTCTTTCCAAGAATTTATTTGCAGAATACAATTTACCCAAGTTGAGAATATCTTTGCTACCAATATCAATTTTGTAGCTGATTCGCGGATCGATCGCACCTTCCGCTTTAGCTGTAGGAAAGTTTAAATAAAGATTCTCCGATAAATAATGTCTTTTCAATTCATCCAATTGTTCGGGTACAAATGTATCCGATTCTTGCTTCAAATGCGCGGAAATGATGCTCGCCAGAATTCTTACTTCTGCAAGTTGATTAAATAAACCGTCAATGTTACTGTATTTTCCATCGAATGGTACAAGCGGTAGATTTTCTAAATTGATTGTATGGCAATCATGAAAGTCAAATGTTTCTGCTGTAATTACACCTTTTTGCTTTAATAAATCAAAGGTTTTCTTACTGCTGATTTTCACTCTGAGCGATTTTATATAAGGTTGGCGATCGCTCACTACTGTATAGTTGTTGTAGCTAGTTAAATCATTCGTTAATAAACCAGCAACTTCAATAATTGGGGTTTGATCTTCTGTTTTTACAAGTTTGACTTTACGAGTTACCAGCATATTTATCGTGGCGGTGTTGCGGTTCATTTCAAAGCAACCCATCCCCACATAATC
The DNA here is from genome assembly GCA_049649675.1 of Rivularia sp. (in: cyanobacteria). GTDB lineage: Bacteria > Cyanobacteriota > Cyanobacteriia > Cyanobacteriales > Nostocaceae > Rivularia. The sequence goes on from JBARZF010000630.1 coordinate 10,523, forward strand.
ACCATCATCAATATATTCTGTTTTCAGCCAAGGTTTAATTAATTGCCCGTTTATATCTCGACTCCCTTTCAACCTTTTTACACCTTTGTACTGATAATTTTCCCGTAAGTGTTTCAGGTTAACGATAATGCTATGACGATGTTCTGATAATATTTTAATTAGTTCTAACAGCGAAATATTATCATTATTTTGAACTTGACTAAATTCCGATTGCTGCATGACTTCCGCAGAAAATATCGCTGTTTCAATATCGCGTTCAAAGTTAGCAAGCTGTTGATTTGTCAACGCTTGAGCGTGTTTTACGATTAATTTTTCATTTTTTGTACTGAATAAACAATATTTTGCTAAGTTTAAATTACCCTCCACCAAATTAGCTTTTGTAAATATATAAACAGCTTGATGATTCTGCACCACTGGCACTGACAACTGCCTATAGGTTTCTTTACTAATCGGCTTGTATTTATAGATAATCCCCCTATCTTCCGGCTGCAAATTATCAATCTTTAATATTCCCGCAGTACATTTAATTTGTTTTGCACTTTCACATAGAAAAACCTGATAACTATAATCAATAGCCAAGGGTTCTTCTATACTATTTAAATCATCTAAATAATCTAAAATAAATTTGTCTGCAACATAGTAAGCCTTCTCTTGAGCCAAACAGTTATAAATCGCGAACTTAATTCTACTACCGACAATATTTGTCATATTGATACCACCGCCTCGTATTTACAATTTGCCATGTTTATACAAATTCCAAAAATCTTACACCAGACACTAAAACCGGGCTTGTTGAGGATACGGGTTTTAACTGTGCATAGATGCATATCAACATTTTAGTGCCGACTATACGCCTCTTTATCTATAGTACAGGCGAACTACTAGAATGTCAACCTCTTGCAGTTGCCTATTCCTCAACCCCAACAAGTATTTACTTTTCAAAACTGATTCCTATATAAAGTAAGCACTCACAGCATTAAAATCTAAAAATATAAAAAACTAAATTAATTAATTAATAGTTCAAAATTAACAAAAACAATCTCTTACCTAGATTTTATTGCGTTCAAATTAGAACATTAAGCAAGTTAATTTTCAAACAACTATATAGTGATTAATTGGTGACAATATTTTCATAGCTTAATATTTATTTACGTTTAAAAATAAAACTTAAAATTGTTGAAAAAGACATTGAAAGTGTTATGCAACATCTGTTTAATAACAATCGCAAAAATCTTCTATCGAAAGTATGATTAAGACTTGTGGAGAAGACTATCGCAAGAGTGGTATTATCGCAATTAATTAATTATCAATTATGCTCGGAAGATTGATGAAACTATTGACTTTTTTGTATTACAACTGTAAAGGAAAAGTGAATAGGGAAGATATCTGATGATCGAATCCGATAAAAGTAAAAATAAAATTGAAATAGTAAAACATTACTGTATATCAGTTTTTAGCTGTGTTTTACTGCTAACTACTGTATGGTTTGGCGTATGGTTTGATGCAGCACAACCAGCAATTGCGGCTCCAATAGATGGCTATGGACAACAATTAATTGCAGCTAACCCTTTGGCAGGTGTTGGCGATAAAGTCGGAGGTGAAGCAGAGCAAGCATTAGGTAAAGCCCAACGTAACTTAGGAAATTCTCCTGGGCAAACATTAGATGGATCGGGTAAGGAAATACAAGGTTTAGCAAAGCAAGCGAAAGGTAATGTTAAACAGGGGATAGAAAAAACTAAATCCGCTGCTGACGATGCTTCCGATAAAGTAGAAGAAGGAAGCGAAAACGCTATTGATGCTATCAAAGATTTTTTTGGTAACTAAAAGTAACGGGATACTATCCGGCGCTAACTTAAGACTAGTTGTCTGATATAGTTAAAAAAGGTTAAAAAAAGTCGAAACCCAAGCGAGTTTGTTGATAAACAAGACGACTCGAAATATTTAAAGGTTAAGTAGACGAGTTGAATTTAGGAGCGGTACAGCTATGAATAAATGTTGATCGTTGAATGTTTATCTGAATGCTAAATGCAAAACGTTCTGTAATAGTTGAATGTTTTGCAGCTAGTTCTGTATAACTCAATCTCAAAGCTTAAATGTTTGGGAAAAGTGAAATTAATGTTAACATTCATTGTTTTAGCAGTACCGTTTCTAATATTGAATTAAACAACAATGGTTTGGTTTTCCCAAATTAAAAAAATCCGTATCCTTGGAGGAAAGACAATGAATTTTGTTCGTTCTAAACTATCATCTAACTTACGTCCACTTCGTTTTGTGTTTGCAGCATTGATGTGCGTAATGCTGTTATTCTCTACTGCACTTCCCGCCGCTGCAATCGGTGCTTCTAAAAGCGCTCCCGATAAAGGAGCAGAGCAGTTAAATGATATTCAACGCAAAACTCAGCAGTTAACCGAAAACAACGCTCCTTCCAACAAAAGAGTAATCGAAGAATCCAACAAAGGATTGAATGAAGTTCAAGGTGCTGCTAACGCTGAAAACATGAACCGTCCATCCAACAGCCAAGGGGCTGTAACTGTGGAAGAGAAGGTAGAAGGTTTTCTCGAAAAAATTACAGGTGATAAGTAGTAATTCACCCGAATCATGCAGATATATAGAGGATAATTTAGTTTTTCCTATATTTCTTATCTGAAATAAAATTTTGGTCAAGTGTAGACATCTACCTTGACCAAAATTTTTAGCTGAAACCGCAGCATCCCAGTTCCAATTACCAGTTAGCAATTCCCTATTCCCCGTTCCCTATTCCCCATTCCCCCTATATCAGTTAAATCCTAATATTCAATCAATCTATAGATATAAATTGTAATTACACCGTAAGAACAGTTATAAAATATCGGTATTTTTTGTAGCATAAAGCTTGCAGACTAAAATTT
>JBARZF010000631.1:0-2415 GCA_049649675.1 Rivularia sp. (in: cyanobacteria)
GCAATATTTTCCTGTCCTGACTCTGATTTAACTTCTGCTACAACTTCTAGTACCCGCAAAAAATCAGCATCAAGTAAGTCTTGATTTGCTGCCAAAATCTCTTGGATTTTCTTTTTATTACGACGAAAACTTAATAAGCTTTGAATGAGGTTTAGATAAGCTTCCTGACGTTGTTCGTTCATAGGATAAGGGCTGAGGTGATGAGGTATTTATAAAAAGATTCAAACCCAGCACCCTAAATTCCGTAAAATTACAGAGATTAGCTAATAAATTACTATTATTCCACCCCTTTATAATACAATCCCCAAAACCCAACTCAATAATCCCCCAAAGACGAACGATTCAACTCATCCTTATAAAACCGCCAATTGGGCATAAATTTATTCATCAAAGCCACAAACCGCTCTCCATGACTTCTTTCGAGTAAATGCACCATTTCATGAACTACAACATATTCTAAACAATGTTGGGCTTTTTTCGCGAGTTCGAGGTTTCACCAAATGCGTTTCGCTTGGGTGTTACAGGTTCCCCATTTGGTTTTCATCTGCTTTACTCCCCAGTGGATGTTCTGGCTCAATTTTAAACTGCTTGAATAATTTAATTACAGTTTCATGTAGTACTTTATTACTAAAAATATATTCCGATGAAACTTTGTAGAGTTTTATCTAACTGCATTTGTTAAAATACCCAAAATTTTATTAATATCTTTGATATAGTACTCACTCAAATCAATAAAAATAGTCTTACCTTCTAATTTTAAAAACTGCCAGATTGTTCCGATAGTAATTACACCATAAATAGTTTTAATTTCATTCCCCTGGATTTCATTAAATAACTGTGCTGCAAGCATTTCTGCTATACACTGACCTAATCCGGACTTAAGGTTTTCGTTTTTTGTTTCAACTAACGTAATTACAGGTGCGCGGATGAAAAGCTGTTCTGGAGAAAGACTTATAAGAAAATCACAGAATCCATTTAATCCCCTTGTGTTATCAACATTAAAATCTATTCCTGAAAATAAACTGATTTTATAATTTAACTTTCTTCTAACCTCAAGTAAAATTGGGCTTATTATCATTTCTGAACGGGCTTTTTATGTATTAATCGCAACTGCTAAATCTGTATTTTCTTTCAGAATTGTTGCAAGTAATTCGCTATGTGATTCTTCAGGAAAGTTTGCAAATATTTGAGAACCTTCAATGACAGTTAATCCAAAAGATTGGACTACTTGAGCTAATTTAAAATCACTGTAAGCCATTTAGTAAACTCAACTTATGAAAGTATGAACTGTAATGAATGTTAATACCTCAACCATACCTGAATAGCTTTTAAACAAATTACTTCCGAAATCACAAAGATTTAGTATAATATTTGCGCCATCTTCCAAAAAGCAATGTCCAGCGCATACCAACTTAACCCGCAACAAATAAACGCCACTCCCAAGCAAGAATAAATCATGGGGGTGGTTGAACGCTTGACTTACCATTCCCAAGACTCGGGTTATACGGTGGCGCGATTGCAACGCCCGAGGGTATCGGAATTAACTACCATTACGGGTAGCTTTGCAGGTATTCAGCCAGGACAAACGCTTCAATTAAATGGTTTCTGGCGAGGACACCCGCAATATGGTTTGCAATGTAAGAAAATCATTAATTCTAGAAATTATTGATAAATGAACTTGATAATTAAAAAATTACTATACAGAAAATGAAGTTCCGTCTAAAAATGAGTTGCTTAAACCCTTGCTATATGTAGAAAATATTCCAGAAGCATCCATTTGATGTTAATACAAACTTAGCTGTTGCTGAGGGTGAAAAATTAATGAAAATATTGTAATGGAAAGCAACATAGAAGTTTATCGTTCAACAACCATTAAATTACTAGACACTACTTACCTAAATACCTTTATTCTGTCTGGTTTTGTTGAACTTGTTATTTGTTTTGCTGACAACGAAAAATTTACAATTGAATTTCATCCCAACCAAATACCTATTTTAGAAAAGTTGTTGAACAATCTTCGCAACGTGACGGAACAACAAATTAATCAGCAAATAGAGACTTTACAGTGGGAATTATCAGAAATTAAAAGCTGTAATTGTCAAATCCGAACATCAGAATTTTTGCAAAACGGTAACGGTCTTAAATGATAACTAATCGCTAATTTTTAATACCTGGGGCAAGTATAAAAACTGCCCTTTCACTTCATTCAACAAAACTCTTTGACAATGAATATAATATTTAATTCAGAACTAGATGCTGTATCTGTAGCAGAACAGCTTTACAATGTTGAACGTTTGGATAATATTTTATTTATTCAAAATATTGATTTAAGAGCTTTAAATTTAGCTGTTGCTTTAGCTCAAGTAAAAGCTCCCATAAGAAATGCTAGTTTAAAATGTTCTTTGCCATTTCCGT
>JBARZF010000632.1:0-14574 GCA_049649675.1 Rivularia sp. (in: cyanobacteria)
CAAACTGTGCAAGCGCATTCCAATTGCCATTTCGACACCGCTATATATTCCTTTTAATATGATGGGATCTTCTACGGTGATAATTTTACTGACATCTTTAAGTGCTGGTTGAATTGCTTGAGCTATACTCAAATCTTTGCTTTTTTGAAAGGGTATTAGCAAAATAAAGGTTTCTGTAGCCTTTTGAAAATCAACTAAAGCCTTAGTCAAATTACCCAAGCGCGTTGGTGTCAGTTGAGGATGAGCGCGTAATGTTACCGCAACTCTGGGAGCGGGAGTATCCCAAATACCTGGTGTAGAAACAGATTCCAGCGCCCAAACCGGATCTGGAGCCAACACGTGATTCACTTCCCATTCATTTAATAAAGCAGCAGAAGCCGAATCGCGAACGCTAACTCCAGTACAGCCAATAAAATTCTGACGCGCCAACCACTTAGTAGCATTGCCTTTGAGAGGACCAATTCCTTGCGCCCAAGCCACAGTTTTCATGCCTCTTTTTTGAGCGATCGCCATTAATCCAGCATAGTAAAATGGGCTAATAGCGCTAGTAGCATCTTGAATCAAACTACCACCACCCCAAATAAAAGCATCGGAAGAGCGTAAAGACTGCATCACGGTATTAAAAGCCTTACGCTCGCAAGCTTCAACACCGTAACGTTTTTGGGTTTCCTCCGGATTGCCAGAAAGAACCACAGGAGTCACCGAAGACGGAAGCATTTGTAAAAGCGTAGCCAACAAAGCCTCATCACCACCATTTCCTTGTCCGTAATAACCAGATAATAAAGCACGCATATCGATTTTAGATTTTAGATTTTAGATTTTAGATTTTGGATTAATAAACGGATGTTTTTGTTTTAGACTTTGGATTAAAAAATAAAGAAATATTTATCTCCACCCTGAATGTATTTTGCACGAATTGCGACACACTGCAAGATACCCCTGCGACAAGTTTCACAAAGATTAAGAGAGGGAAGAGGGGGTAGAGGCGGAAGAGGGGGAAGAAAAAAGTTATTAATTAACAGCCAAAAACTATGAAATCATAATTGCTAACTGATAACTGATAACTGTTCACTGATAACTGATTGATATGCAAGCACTTTCAATTCCCACTTGGATAATTCACGTTTCTAGCGTCATCGAATGGATTGCCGCGATATGGTTAATCTGGAAATACGGCGAAGTCATAGGTAATCCTGCTTGGGGAGCTTTATCTTTTGGTATGTTACCAGCATTAGTCAGCGCCATGTGTGCTTGTACCTGGCACTTTTTCGAGAATTCCAAATCTCTCGAATGGTTAGTAACATTACAAGCAAGCATGACAGTAATTGGTAACTTTACCCTTTTCGCAGCAGCTTGGTGGATATATCGTTCCACAAAAACCAACGAAACAGAAACTAATCCCCCGTCCGCAAAAGCTGTAAAATCAGAATAATTAAAAAAGGGCATGGGGAATTGGGCATGGGGCATAGGGCATGGGGCATTGGAAATTAAATTCAAAATTCCTAACTCCCAATTCCTAATTCAAAACAAAAACATCCATTGTTAAAATCCAAAATTGGATAACTCCTAACTCCCCACTGCTCACTGCTCACTGCTCACTGCTAACTGCTCACTGCTAACTGCTAACTGCTCACTGTTAACTGTTCAAAATGATTTCTAAAGAAACCTTATTCGCATTATCGTTATTTCCTTACTTAGGTTTCTTGTGGTTTATCAGTCGTACCCCCGAAACCCCAAAGTTAGCTTTGTATGGATTTTACGCACTCCTTATTTTTGTCGCCGTCACTATTCCCGCAGGTATTTATGCACAAGTACATTACGGTGAAACCCTAGCAAACGTCGATTGGTTGCACGGAAGCGCAGAAGTATTTTTAACTCTTTCAAATATTTTAGTTGTCTTAGGTTTCCGTCAAGCAATAATCAACAGGTCAAAGGTTAAAGGTTAAAAGTCAAAGGTTACTGATTTAATTCTTAATTCCTAACTGTTAACTCTTAACTTTTTAAATCCAAAATCCAAAATCTAAAATCCAAAATAGTAAGATGCAAGTAATTCCAGCAATAGATTTACTAGAAGGTCGTTGCGTGCGGCTTTATCAAGGTGATTATGAGAAATCTGAGGTATTTGGCGAAAATCCTGCCGATACTGCCAAACAATGGGTTGAACAAGGTGCGACTAGATTACACGTTGTCGATTTAGATGGTGCGAAAGCTGGAAAAGTCGTTAATCTTTCTGCAATTGAAAGTATTGTAAATGCAGTTTCCATACCTGTGGAAGTTGGTGGTGGGTTGCGGGATAAGGAAAGCGTGCAAAAGTTATTTGATATTGGTGTGGAATGGGCGATTTTGGGAACGGTTGCTGTTGAACAACCCCAATTAGTGCAAGAGCTTGCTGAAGAATTTCCTCAGAAAATTATCGTTGGTATTGATGCTCGCAACGGGAAAGTTGCAACTCGCGGATGGTTGGAAACTTCGGAAGTTTTAGCAACCCAACTCGCGGTACAAATGCAGGAATTCGGAGCAGCAGAAATTATTTACACCGATATTCACCGCGATGGTACTCTTAGCGGACCAAATTTAGACGCTTTACGGGAACTTGCTGCCGTTATTGATATACCGATTATTGCTTCTGGTGGAGTCAGTTCGGTAACGGATTTGTTAAGTTTATTAGCCTTAGAACCCCAAGGTGTAACGGGTGCTATTGTTGGACGTGCTATATATACTGGCGACATTTCTCTTCGTGAAGCTGTAAGAGCGGTAGGTGATGGGCGCATTCAAGATATACCCCTTGATGGTTTTTCAACCTTCGCTTGATAGTTATATAGCAATGTTTTTCAGTTGCAATAGTATAAGGTTCGTAGTAGCTCCGATAAGAGGCGTTAAAGCGCTACTACGAACCTATTTTTGTTCATAAGCCTGATTTACAAATAGTTAATAAAAATTAAATTCGTGCTTTTTCCGGATTCGTCATCCCTACTACTGTATTCAAAGTCGTAGGGATTTACATTTACACGGCAAGTGTTAATTAAAACTCTTAACTAATAATAAATAAATATATATCCAGAATCAAAATTTATATTTTTGAATATAAATATTTTGAATATAAACATTCAGAGTTTTCAACTATTGGGTTTCCTATACAGAGATGCTGCAAATGCGTCTCTGTTTTTGTCTTTATAAAAATCAAGTTAACCAAGATAAAGAAACAATAAAGTTTAATTAAATTAGTTATTTCTTCTGGAATCAACATCAAGACAATGTATACAAATACAGAGACAAAAAACAATACAATTTCAAACAAATAAAAAAGGAGAAAAATTATGGCTTCGGCAAAAACAAAGAGAGTACCCGATTACGGTAGACCAAAAAGAAGAGAAATCGGTTTTGTGGAGTATATTAATAATCTTATAAGCAAGCTAAAAAAACGATGAGAATATAGCTTAATTCAAAATTATATAGACAAAATTAAAAGGATAAAAATTATGGCTTGGGCAAAAAAAAGAAAAAGAGTACCCGATTACGGTAGACCAAAAAGAAGAGAAATCGGTTTCGCACAGTATGTTAGTAATCGTAAAGAAGCTAAAAAAAAGAATAATAATATAGCTTAATTAACTAATATATGTTCTTATTAATGTAGTCTCTTATTATTTTACGAATAAACCAGAAAAATAAACCAGAAACCCGGTATCTTCGATATACCGGGTTTCTTTTTTCCCTGTTCCCTGTTCCCTATTCCCTACTTATTCTTCACCTGATTTTTAGCTTGTTCTAAAGCAATTTCTTTCATAGCTTGATATGTATTGACGTTAGCAGAACCTTCAATCGCTTTAACTGCTAAATCTTGAACTTGTTTTAACGCTGACTCAAGTTGTTTGGAAAGGGTTTGAACTCTTTCTTCCTGACTGTTGATTGTTTGTTCCAAAGATTGTATTCGCAGTGAATAGGAAGCTTTTTCTCCTTCCACTTCTTTGGCAAATAAATTAGCTTTGATTTTAGCTTGATACTCAGCAATACCTTTTCCTTGCTCTGTACCTTTTTTGATAGCTGATTCATTTTGCCCAGAAAACGCTTCGACTTTAACTTTTAATTCTTCAAATTCTTTTTCTTTTTCTGCAATTGTTGTTTCTCGTTCGTTCCACTGTCTCTCCGTTTCTTCTTGAAATTCATCTAAAGCTCGATATAATTCTTTCTGCTGCTGTTCGTATTCATCTATTTCTAAATTACGTTCCCGCTCTAAATCGTATTTATATGTTGAAGTATCTCGCTGACGATTTTTGTTTAAATTTTCGTTTCGTTCTTTAATGCTGCGCTGATAATCTTCTTGCTCTTTTCTCCAACCTTCTCTTAATTCTTGTATTTCTTGATTTAAGGTTTCATAAACTTGGTTAAATTCTTCTTGATAAGCCGAATTATTCTCTTCGTAACTTGCAATCAAATTATCTAAAGTATTGTCAGCAACTTCTAAATCGTGTAGTTGCTGTAGTTGTTCTAATTGTTCTTCTACAATTTGCTTTATTTCTGCTAATCTAGATGCTTTTGTGGTTAGCTGTTCGGATAATTCATTGGAAGCGCTACCAAAACCTAACTGAATTTTTGCTAAACTTTCAATAGTAAAATTCATCTTCTGCTGCACTTTAGAGTATTGATTGATAGGTGTTTTTTCAGGTGTTTTAAAATTCTCAGCTTTAACAGAATTACCGGCTCTCACAAGACTATCCACTTGCTTTTTCAATTCTAATCTTTCCTTAGTCAACTCATCATAAGCTTCTAGAATTTCATTCTTGGTATTTCTTTGATTAATTTTCTTCGCAGACATAATAATACTCCAAATTTTTTGGTATTTTGTTCGTTATTTGTTCGTGATTTGAATCTTTGCTGTTCCCCGTTCCCTATTCCCTATTCCCTACTCCCTACTTAACAGAACTTCCAAAAGCTCTCATGGATAAATCTTGCGATTGTTTCAAGGTTTCTTGTAGCTGATTTGAGATACTTTCAAGCTGTTCTTTTTGTCTTTCAATAGTTTGTTCTAAGGAAGCAATTTTTAATTCGTAACTTTGCTTGCTACCTTCCCACTCTTTCTCAAATAAATCGGCTTCAACTTTGGTTCTTTGAGAAGTATTTTTGATCGCATCTTCTTTCGCTTTTTTATATGCTGCATCTAACTCAGCCGGAAAAGCAGCTACTTTTTTCTGATATTCTTCTAATAAAGCTTGACGCTGTTGATTAATTGTTTCTCTTTCTACCCAATCTTTTTCTTTATCGCGAGTAGCTAGCTGTAAATCCCTTTCCAACTGACGCTTTGTCTCTTGGTAGCTGTCTTCGTTGATTTTACGCGAATTTTCTAACTTATATTGATATTCTTCTGCTTCTTTTTCGCGATTTTTGGTTAGTAATTCGCTGTATTCCTGCTCTGAGAAAGTAAATTTAACTTGCTCTTTTTCCCACTCTTTAATAATTTGCTGCTTTTCTTTCTCTAATGCTTCTTTTTTCTGAGTAATATCTGCTTCGATTTTGCTCAAATTCTCTTGATGCTCTTGAGTTAAAACATCTAAAGTATCTGCAACAATTCGGATTTTTTGCAATTCCTGTAAATATTGAGTTTCAACCTCAATCGCACGATTTAACTCGTCTAATTTCGAGTTTTCAATCTTCAGCTTCTCTGAAAGCTCGTTGACGATGGTACCAAACTCTAACTGTAAATCAGCTAAACCTTTGACTATTCCATCAACGGTGTACGCAGAAGCTGCGGCTAAAATTTCTTTGTCTTTCTCTTTTTCTGCTTCCTCCTGCTTGGTAGCAATTTTTGAATCTAACTTTTGCTTTTCTGCAAGAATTTGCTCAAATGCTTGCATCAACTGTTGCTTACTGTCTTTAGCTGCAACTGTATTCACACTTCGACTCCTTTTCAGTATGTTTGATGATTTTTGTTTAACAAATCTCACAAAGACATACTCCTTGCTGTTTATTAGAGTAGCCTTTTTGACCTATTTGCCAGTGCAGTAAAAACACTGAAATAGTTTTTTACCTGCAATTGAAGATTGTTATTCAAAAATAATTTTACAGTACAAATATACTACCAAGAAAATACTTTTGTCAAGAGCTAAATAGATTTTGTTGTAACAATCCAAAAAAAAGTAAAGCAACGACTAGTCAATGTCGTTGCTTTTGCGGTAATGTTTTATAATAATGTGGGTACTGTTACATATGTTACATTTTTGCTCATTTATCCTAAAGATGGTAATAAGTATTAAAGATAAATAAATATACTCACAAAGCACAGTTTAAAAGCTACAAGTAAAATTCCTCGTATTTTTGTAAGTCAATGTATACCAACGAATCCACTAAGTATGCTCGCGCGGCTGACATAGCAAAAAAGAGTCGTGTTTTGGTAGTAGAGGATGAAGAATTAATTAGGGAAATGGTGGTTTTGGCTTTGGAAGGAGAAGGTTATGAGGTGAACACGGCGACTGATGGACGTTTAGCTGTAGAACAACTCCAAAGTTTTGACGCAAATAATAATGAGGCTATTTTCGATTTAGTCATTTTAGATTTAATGTTGCCTCAAATTAATGGATTAGATATTTGTCGCTTGGTTCGTCATCAAGGAAACCCGGTACCAATTTTAATGTTGAGTGCTAAAGGTAGCGAAACTGACCGAGTTTTAGGTTTAGAGGTAGGAGCGGATGACTACTTAAGTAAGCCCTTTAGCATGAGGGAGTTAGTGGCACGTTGTCGAGCTTTGTTGCGCCGTCAGCGGTTAATTACGACTACAGAACCTCCAGTTTTAAATTACAAAGAAATTACTTTATATCCTCAAGAATGTCGCGTATTGGTTCGCGGAGAGGAAGCTAATTTATCGCCGAAAGAATTCCGTTTGTTGGAATTATTTATGAGCTATACTCGCCGCGTATGGTCGCGAGAGCAGTTGCTCGATCAGGTATGGGGGCCGGATTTTGTCGGGGACAGCAAAACCGTAGACGTTCACATCCGCTGGTTGCGAGAGAAATTAGAGCAAGAGCCTTCCCGCCCCGAATATATTGTTACCGTCCGGGGCTTCGGCTATCGCTTCGGATAATTATTCGTTATCATTATCGTAGTCCCAAAGCAACTTGCCAATTGTGATGCTTTTACTGGGAATTTTTATAGGTCTAGGGTTAAGCATCTGCTTATGGCTCTGGTATACAATACAGTTCCACCGCTATTTCGGACGTTTTGACTATTCAAAAAGAAAGTCTTTCGTTGCTGGATGGCCGTATAAGTTTGCCAGATTGAAAGAACGACAGCAGTGCTTGGAGCAGCAACTGTTTTCACTACAAAATTTGTTGGAAAATGCACCTTTAGGATATCTACAAGTTGACGAAGAAAATCAACTCTTGTGGTGCAACCAAGAAGCCCGTCAAATGCTGTCGTTAGAAAAATGGCAACCCGGACAAGTACGCTTGTTATTAGAGGTGGTACGTTCTTACGAACTCGACCGTTTAATCGAAAAAGCTCGCGATCGCCATTCTTCGCAACAGAAGGAGTGGGTGTTTCACCCCTCTTGTGAGAATGCTGAGGTCATGTTAGAACAAAGGTCTGTAGTTTTACGGGCTACCGGGTTGCCCTTACCTCAAGGTCAGGTAGGAGTATTTCTGGAAAATCGTCAGCAGTTATTGGAAATCAGCCAATCACGCGATCGAGCTTTTTCAGACCTCGCTCACGAACTCAGAACGCCACTAACTTCAATGCGTTTAGTTGTGGAAACTTTACAAGACCGTGTAGATCCACCGATTGTACGTTGGGTTAACCTTCTTCTTAAGGAAGTTGACCGACTAATTGACCTAGTGCAAAGTTGGTTGGACTTAACTCGACTTGAAACTAGTCCTGCGACTCAATTAAATTGTCAACCTTTAGAAATAAAAGCGTTAATAAACTCGGTTTGGGAAAGCTTAGAACCTATAGCGCAGCGCCAAAAAATTCAACTAGCCTTTACCGACATTGATAATGCTTGGATAAATGCTGATAAATCCCGGCTTCATCAAGTATTTTTCAACCTGATTCATAACAGTATTAAATACAGTCCCGCTAACGGAGTTGTCCGGGTGGAAGTAAATGTTAATATAACTTTAAAAGATAAAAATCAAAACGAGCCTGAAAGTTCTTCATTGCTCCAGATAAACATTATAGATTCTGGGGTAGGTTTTGCTCAAGAGGATTTACCCCATATATTTCAGCGATTTTACCGAGGAGATAAAGCACGCTCTCGCTCTATAAAAGGGGAGGGAGATTCAACTTTGGATGGAAGCGGCTTAGGTTTGGCTATTGTCGATCAAATTTTAGCCGCTCACGGGGGAACTATCAAAGCAATGAATCATCCACAAACAGGTGGTGCATGGCTACAAATTCGTCTTCCTCAAGTAATAGCAAAATCCGTAGTTCAAGATTATATTTAAAAAATCACTTCATGTTTGAGACTGCAAGCGTGAAAGCTATCCTAACTCGTCCTAATTTTGCAAGATCCAAACTAGCACGCGACATCAGGCGGTTAGAAAGGGATATTTTGCGTATGGGTGCTTTGGTGGAACAATCCTTCCGCTTTTCGCACCAGGCATTATTTGCTCGCGATTTATCAATAGTCGAGCAACTGCCTTTATTAGAACAAAAAATAGACCGATTTTATAAGCAAATCGAATCGGAATGCACGGCGATTATGACCTTGCATTCGCCTACCGAACAAGATTTGCGCTGCTTAAGTGCTTTTATGCAGCTAGTGCGCGATTTAGAACGCATTGGCGATTATGCTGAAGATTTAAGCGAAATTGCGGTAAAACTCTTTCCCTACGAGCCACATTCTTGCATTCCAGAAATTGCAGTCATGTCTCGTCACGCTCAAGCAATGTTAGCAACTAGCTTGGGAGCGCTAGCCGATTTGGACGAAATTGGCGCTAATAGTATAAAAACCCTCGATGATGCTGTAGACGAAGCTTACGATAGAGTTTACGATACTTTAACCAATCAACGAGATGTCAAAGGTTCTGTAGAACCGATTGTACTGTTAGCATTAGCAATTCGTTGTTTAGAAAGGATGGCAGATCACGCAACCAATATCGGTAAACGAGTCGCCTATATTGTTACAGGGCAGCGTCCTTAATTATTTCTTTATAATTTAACTTTTACTTAATCGTTAATAGTACAGGGCGAAATTGTAATTATCAATTGTTGTCAAATTTAATTCCTTCCAGAATGGAAACTATTACCCCCAGCCCCAATATTTAAGGGAATGGGGGTTTTTAAGTTTCTTTGAAGGGGAGCTTCGCTACGCCGAGGGAAGTAAGAAGCTGTTAGTATTTACGATACACGAGCGCAAAAATAATGGGACAGACTACTAGTACCGCTGGGCGTTCGTAAGAAGTAAGAAGTAAAAAGTAAAAAGTAGAGCTAGTAAGAATTTTAACCTTTTTAAATGAGTGCTTTATTTCCGCCGTGGTGTACTAGTACCGCTATATTAGTGAAAGCGCGTCTCATTCCTTATCTCCAGGGAGCGAGACGCTCCCACTACAAATAATTTTCCGCCGGTTTGTAGCTCCGCAATGCCCCTCCTCCCAATTCGGAATCATCAGCCGCACAAGCACTACTACGAACCTTAAAAGCAATAATAAAAATATCCGATCCCTCTTAGTATTTTCTTGAATCTTTGATACAGCGATCGCCATAACTTATTAATTAATTCTATAGATAAATGTACTCATAGTTATTTGATGAGGTACGTAAGTATACAGCAAATAAGCGAACATCAGAAATTATATTTTTGATCGCAAACTGAAATCATAGGGTGATATAAACTACACCAATACAGCTTTTATGTAAGAATAAATACTCTTTTAAAAGTAAAGCAAAATTAGACGTTAAAATTAGATTATATTCTGCGAAAAGCTTATTATACCTATATTTTTTGTCTCTCTAAAAAACAAATTAAAATTGAAAAACAGTTGACACTTTAAACATTTGTCTGTTTAAATGGGCACAAGTTTAAAAAAGCTTACCTAAGTAAGTTAATTAAGTAAAAAAAAAGTCATAGAAAGAAAAGATACTAGTGAAAGCGTTGTAAACTAACTTACCTTTTACAAAAAGCTTACCTATTCTTAAACTTTCGCGACTAAAGTAACAAAGGCGATATAAAATTGTTTCCTATCTAACTAAAAATGCTGGTGTCATAAGAAATAAACTGATGAGTATCAAACGTCGTGATTTTTTGTTGTTGATGGGAGGAAGTGCGGGTGCAGTTGCACTTGGTTCGCTTTCAGGGTGCGATAGAAAAGTAACAATGGAGGCAAATACGCCTACTAATAAGGCGTTATCCGTATTTCAACCCGTAAAAGGTCCCCTTCCATTACAAAATGCTGGGTTTACGCCAGAACAACAGAAAGAAGCTTACCGCAACTATGAAGTAGTTGATGATTTGGTATTACCAAATGGTTTTGAGTATCAAGTTATTGCTGCTTGGGGCGATAAAGTAGGTGATTCCCGATTTGGTTACAACAATGATTATTTATCGTTTGTTCGGGCGGGAGAAAATGAAGGATATCTCTCAGTTAATTTTGAATACATTAGCGCTATTCCTTGGATGCAAACTTATGACAAGGTGATAGGAAAATCGTTACCAATAGATGAGGTTATAAGCAAGCTAAACAGCGATTCTCAAGGGAAAGGTGAGGTTAATGCTTATGCTTTAAGAGAAGACGATCCGCTGAAAGCTAAAATACGAGAAATTAGTTCCGAAGCATTATTAGATCAGGGATTAGGTATTATTTCCATTCGCAAAAATAGTGATGGAAAGTGGGAACGTACTAATAGCAATGTAGATAGACGTATTAGCGGAATTTCTGGTTTAGAAGACGGACGCTACCTTAAATCAACAGGTCCTGCCGTAGTCATATTTCGCAAACAGCAAGGACTTGGCTACACTGACAAACTTGGCGATCGCATAATTGGTTCCTTTGGTAATTGCGCTGGTGGAACTACACCTTGGGGAACGGTATTAAGTGCGGAAGAGAATTTTCAGGCACAGGTACCCGAACCAGTGTATGCTGATGGAACATCCTTCGAGCCGGAAAAGGTTCCTTTCTTATTAACTAAAGGAGACTTGTACGGTCAAGGTAACGTTTTTGGACTAGCTGGCAATAAATACGGTTGGATAGTTGAAGTCGATCCGGCTAATCCCAATGATTACGGTACAAAACATACTTGGCTGGGACGTTACCGCCATGAAGCAGTAGGCGTTCGTGCCGAATCTGGAAAGCCTTTAGCATTTTATTCAGGGTGCGATAGAAGAGGTGGACACGTTTATAAATTTGTTAGTCGGGATAAAGTTTCTAACCCCAAAGATAAAGCCAATTCTGGGCTTCTTTCCCAAGGAATGCTCTACGCAGCCAAGTTCGATTCTGACGGTACGGGTAGTTGGGTGCCTTTAAATGCAGATACGGCTGTAAATCCAGAGCTTCCAAGCAGCATCGCTGGAAACTTGATTAATCTACCGTCGGGAACGCGATCGCCAAATGAAAAGCGAACCCTTTTTGAAGTACCAGAACCAATTAAAGGAAATTATTTCGCAGCCAGCAAAGACGAAGAAGTTGCTCGGTATAAGCAACAATTTAAAAAGCTGGGCGATTTATATGCAGGTAGTGCAGAAGAAAAACAGGGTGCAATATTAATTGACGCACATTACGCCGCGAATGCCGCAGGTGCAACTTGTACGGCTCGTCCGGAAGACACTGAAATTGCACCGAATGGAGATTTGTATATCAGCTTTACTTCCGGTTCTCCAAGTAAAGATGGTGGCCCGGATAGCAGAATTTTCAAAGGCCCCAGCGGTGAAGTTCCTTATGAGTATGGATGGGTAATGCGTTTAATCGAAGACCGCAATAACCCAGCAGCCATGACTTTTAAATGGGAAATGCTTGTCACTGGTGGCGAACCTTCAAGCGGCGGAATGGGTTTTGCAAATCCCGACAACCTGCTGTTAGATAAAGGTGGGAATGTGTGGATGGTAACGGATACTTCAACATCCAAGCTAAATAATTCCGTAAAAAGTCGTACCGACGATGAAGGTAAAACTGCAAATATATCGGGACTATTTGGTAATAATACTATTTGGTATATTCCTACTTCCGGTGAAAATGCTGGTAAAGCCTCGTTATTTGGTATCGGTCCTATGGAGTGTGAAGCAACTGGCCCCTGCTTTACTCCTGATGAGCAAACCATGTTTTTATCGATCCAGCATCCTGGAGAAGCCAACGGCACTCGCTTAAACCAAGCCTCGGAAAGGCGAGAATACCTGGTTTACAGCACTACAGGAGAAGAATTTACGCAAAGTCGTAAAGTCCCTATTGGTTCCAACTGGCCGAGCAAAGAAACTGATGCTCCTCCCAAACCTGCGGTGATTTATGTCACTAAAGTTGCAGAAACTTAGTTGTAAAATATTCTCAACTGCTTTAGAATTATTTACAATGTAGTTCAAGGCACCGCATATTTGTTTTTTTTGAGAGGATTTCGCAACTAAGCATAAGGGTAATTTAACGTTCCCATAAACACAAAGTAGCAATTTTACGTAATAATGGTAACTGTTGTGCCTATCTGAAAGCAGCAAATTATACTTTTGATTTCTTATATTTTTACTGCTAACTACTTGTAGTCTTACTATAGAATTTATCAAACCAACAGCAGTATTTTTCTCAGGCAACCTATTGCTGATGAACTATACAATCATCAGAGGATTATTTATAAGTTAGCAGAGTTCCTTGAGACACTTCATCTACCTTTTGGCTGAGCCAAAGAAAAACAATCTACTAAAAAAGACAGCGAATACAAATCGCTAATTGTATGAGTTAAATCCTAATTTGATTTGACCATGTTTTACAGGGTGGTGGCAAATCTATAGGATACCTTTGACCGCTTTAATTTCAAGCAACTACAAACCTAACCAACAAAGGAATCTTAGATAATGTATTCTACAAATCGCCCTGCTAACAGTAGTTTCTCGCAAAACACAAATAATAATACCAGTAGCAGTTCATTACCACAAAGACTGTTTACTCGTCGCGAAGTAATTCCACCACGTAACGACGTACTTTGGAGAATAGAGCGCGGTGCAGTTCGGACATTAACCTGGAGTGAAGATGGGGCATTCATCACTCTAGGTTACTGGGGTCCGGGAGATTTGGTTGGCTATCCACTTTCTTGCGTTAAGCCTTACCAAATTGAATGTCTAACCAGCGTTGAAGTAAGCGTTCTACCACCTCAAATGTGGCATCAAGACGTTGAAGCCTTGGTTTCTCACATTCAACAGTCAGAGGAGTTACTAAGTATAGTACATCGCAAACCAATTTCGCTACGTTTGTGGCAATTTTTAGTTTGGTTGAGTGAAAAGTTCGGTCGTGAAGTAGAACAAGGTAAACTTATTGACCTGAACGTTACTCATCAAGAGATGGCGGAAGTGTTAAATACAACACGTGTTACCGTAACTCGTTTGTTGCAGCAGTTTGAAGACGAGCAGGTTTTAGTACGTCACAAACGTCGCATCATTATACGTTTACCTAATAAAGATGGTAGAAAATAATCATGTTGTTAGATGGTTAACACTGTTAACCACTTAACGTTTTTCTGGTAGAATTAGCTTGTTTGTTCATAAGTAGAATCCCTTAATTTAATCTTAATCTTAATTTTTATTAAATAAGAATATCTTAAGTTAAGGGTAAAACTTATGATTTTACGTGCAAGCATAATTTTATCGGTGTGGGTGAAGATGAAAAAACTAATTTGGGATATTCTAAAACTAAGTCCAGTTATTGCAGCAGCTACAGTTTTTACTGCTAACAGTGCATTTGCAGAAGAAGTTAACCAACAAGTAACACCTGTTGCCGAGTTATCTGAAGAAGCAGGTTCGATGGCTCAGGTAACATCAGTTTCGCAGTTTTCCGACGTACAGCCAACAGATTGGGCATTTCAAGCATTGCAATCATTGGTAGAGCGTTACGGTTGTATTGCAGGTTATCCTAACGGTACATATCGCGGGAATCGGGCTTTAACTCGTTATGAATTCGCCGCAGGTTTGAATGCTTGTTTGGATAGAGTTAACGAATTGATTGCAACTGCCACAGCAAATATTGTTAGTAGAGAAGATTTAGCAACTTTAGGACGTTTACAAGAAGAATTTAGTGCGGAGTTGGCAACCTTACGCGGTAGGGTAGATGCATTAGAAGCTCGCACCGCTGAAATAGAAGCAAATCAATTTTCGACCACTACTAAATTAAAAGGTGAAGTAATATTCGCTTTCTCTGATGCTTTTGGCGAGGCTATTGATGGCACAGACTTAGAAAGTAGTGCAGATAATACAACCTTTACCGATCGCGTTCGTTTAAATTTTGATTCTAGTTTTACCGGAAAGGATAAATTAAGAGTCCGTTTGCAAGCTCGGAACGTGACAAGATATGATGATGTCACTGGTACCGACATGGCTCGTTTGGCCTTTGACGGAAATAATAACAACGACTTTGGAATTGGCGAATTATGGTATGAATTTCAACTCAGCGATGCATTACG
>JBARZF010000633.1:0-7106 GCA_049649675.1 Rivularia sp. (in: cyanobacteria)
ATCCACCATTAGTAAATAAAACCCAGTTTCAAGAACGCAATCCTCAAAGTAATCCAGGAAATCCACCATTATCTAGTGAAACAAAATTTCAACCACGCAATCATCAAAGTAATCCAGGAAATCCACCATTAGTAAATAAAACCCAGTTTCAAGAACGTAATCATCAAAGTAATCCAGTAAATCCACCATTATCTAGTGAAACAAAATTTCAACCACGTAATCATCAAAGTAATCCAGTAAATCCATCATTATCTAGTGAAACAAAATTTCAACCACGTAATCATCAAAGTAATCCAGTAAATCCACCATTAGAAAATAAAACCCAGTTTCAGGAACGCAATCCTCAAAGTAATGCAGAAAGCCCACCAAATACTACCATTGAGTCACAAGTAGAAAGTAACCAGAAAATACAATTAATTTCCACTAACACGCAAAAAGAATATAGTATCTTATGGAAAATAATTGGAGTAATTATGATTGTCGGAATATCATTTTTTATTGGCATGAATCTTCCTCAATCTCCACCTCCTCAGAATAAGGGTAATAACTTGATAAATGAGAATTAGTAGGTTAACATTTATTCCCGATTACCAATTACCAATTACCAATTACCAATTACCAATTACCAATTATCAATTACCAATTACCAATTACCAATTACCAAAATAATTAAATTTAATTGTATTGATATTACAATATGGAAAATAATTATATAAATGCCAATCTTTCGACTCAAAATTTAACCTTTATCACAGGAGGAAATCCAGCTTCATTTGATGTAACTGTTAATAATGATAGCGACAGCTTAACTGATTTCCGAATTGACATTGAAGCTGCGGGAGGAAATAGAAACAAATGGGAAAAATGGTATAGCAAAGAGCCAGAAGTTTCCTCTGCGATACCTTCTGGTGGCAATACTAATTTTCAAATAGTTATTTTTGACACACCGATTACTGGATTTGTTGGGACTGTGAATCTGACAGTTAAGGTTTCTTCGGTACAGTTAAGACAAGAACGTCGGTTACTGCTACGATTAAATATTCAAAGTAATAATCAACCCAATTCTTTAGACTTACAATTACCAGTCCAACAGTTTCATGTAGACGCAAGTAATCCTGTAGATATACCAGTAAATGTGAGTAATAATGGTCAACAATCTACAGAAGTAACGCTTTCATTTGTTATAGATGAGCGTTGGTTAATTAGCAATTCTCAACAGCACTTTTCTTTATCAGCTGGTTGTCAAAAACAAGCAATATTCCAATGTATTGCACCATCAGCAAACAAAGCACCGAGTAAAAACTATCCTTTTAAAGTAGAAGCTGTTGCTAGTAATAGTTATCCTAGCAACGTTGAAGGTAATATTGAAATATCACCATTTGGTTTCGTCGAATTCGATATTCCCCATCCACAACAAACAATTCCAGCAAAACGTCAATGGTTAATTAATTGGAAATCTGATACGGCATCTTTTGAATTAAACTTTAAAAATATCAGTAATTTAATTCAGCAAATCAATATTCAACTCCAGGGTAAAGATGCGAGTAAATGTAGTTTCCAGCAAATTCCTGAGAATGCGAATCTTGATGTGGGAAAAACAAATCAAATTACTTTAGATATCAAAACAAAACGTCATTGGGTAGGAATCAGAAAAAAACTACAGCTTGAAGCTAAAGCAGAATTATCCGAGCAGCGTTTGGGTAGTACTACAGAACCAGCAACAAAAAATATAGAACTGAAAGTTTTACCAATTATACCTCTGTGGTTACAGTTAACAGTTCTTGCTCTCATTCTTGGAATATTATCATTACCGAAACCAGATTCAGTAATGCATACACAAAGCGTTAACTCGGTTGACTTAAATGGTGTAGGAAATATAGCAATTAGTGGATCTAATGATTGTACGCTGAGACGTTGGGAAGTTCGCGATCGCAAATTAAAACCGGAAATCCTGACGACAGAAAACAACACTACAGCTTGTGGAAATAGTCATCAGAAAAAAGGTTTATTAAGTATTTTCGATATTGGTGCAAAAGTTGTACGCTTCATTCCGAAGGATAATAACATCGTTGCAGTTGGTTTAGATAAAGGATTAATTCAACTTAGGGATGTCAATTCCGGTAAAGTTATCACCGAATTAAGAGATTCACAAGGAAATGACCAAATATTTGATTTAGAATTTACTCCCGATTCAGATTTCCTATTTAGCGGTCATGGTAGTGGTAAAGTAAGGTTTTGGTCGATAGAATCTCCTGATGCTCAACCAGTGCGATCGCCACAAAAAATTCTCAATCTGAGCGACAAATTAAAACGAATATTTGAAATTAAAGCCCTAAAGTTTATTCGTACTCCAACTAATCGGGGAACTTTAGTTATTGCTGGTAACGATTCAACTTTTATTTTATTACCTTGGAATCCAAATCAGCTTGAGACAGGATTTCAACAGATATATATACAACAAAAAAGCGGTGAATCAAATGATATTCGAGCATTAGCTGCTCTAACTTCTCAAAATATCTTAGCTACTGGCGATTCTGCTGGATATATTACTACTTGGAATTTAGATGAATGTCTTAAGGAATTAAGCAATAATTTTACTCAAAAGCAGCAAATAAATCAATTAAATTGTTCCTTAATTAGCCGTTGGAAAGCTTCAGAAGTCGCTGGTGTAAATAGTTTGGGATTTAGTGAAAATGGGCGTTTATTAGTCAGCGGTGGTGGGGATGGAAGAGTTATGGTTTGGAAATTAGATGATAAATATAAGCTCGACGAGACCGAGAAAGGTGAAAAGATTTATGAGAATTCCAAAGCTATTAACAGTATTGATTTAGAAACAAATACTCAAGGTAATTTAATAGTATTAATTGGAGGTGAAGATAAACAAGTAAAAATACACCGCGTTATTATCAAGCCAAAATAAATAATCAAGTCAGAACAATTCAATCCAAATAAATCAAAAAAGAGTGAGTATTTAATATATGTATATTCCAAATCAAAACCCTTTAAATATAAATATAAATCCTCCTGGACTTCAATCTGGGATGCCGGGTGATACCATAAAAATTCACGTTGTAGTTACTAATAATGGAGAAAACGATGCTGTAATTAATCTTTTCTTGAATATAGATGAAGAATTAACGCAATTAATCGGTTGGTCTAATTCTCCACGGGAGAGCATTAGTCTTAGTTCCAATCAAAGTAGTAATGAAATAACCTTTGAATTACCGATTCCTGTTCATGCTTCCCCTGGAACTTATGACTACACCTTAGTTATAGATGCACCAGAACATTATCCCCAGCATACTCCTATAAATTGCCCATCTCAAATAAAGATTTTATTTAAAGAACAAACCAAAATTGGTTTAAATGACCCAACTTTTTTTATTAAACCTAGTACAAATCCCAACAAACCACTGATTTTTAAACCAGGTGAACCCTTACAATTAGAAGTACAGGTTAACAACAATTCCGACCGTGTAGACCGTTTTCGCTTGAATTGTCCGGATTTAGACGAAAACTGGTTTACCATAAATTACCCCAAAACGGGATTAGAAAGTTCGGGATTAACGGAAGTTAATGCATTAGAACTTAATAATAAATCCCAGTCCACAATTTTATTGCAGCTACATCCACCAATAGATGCACTTGAAGGAAACTACAATCCTGCAATTCGCTTACATTCGGAGAATCATCCAGATTTAGTTTTACTTGATTTAGTTTACACCCGAATTTCCCCAAATTATCGTTTAGATATCGAATTAAAAACTATTTTAGGACAAGTTAGTTATCGTCCAGGTCAATATATATTATCAATTATTAATCAAGGTAATCTGATCCGAGAACTGATATTTCATGCTAAAAGTCGCGATGAAGATGAAATATGTAAATATAATTTTGACCCTACAGAAGTAAAATTATTACCATTAGGAGAAACAGAAGTTAATTTAAAAGTAAAACCTAGAGGTTGGTGGAGAAGACCTTGGCTTGGTGGGGGAAGAACTATTAACTTTCAAGTTGACCTAGAAGACAAACAAAATTATCCCCTAGCAGATAGACAAAATCAAGCAACTTTAATCTGGAAATCTCGTCCAATATGGCAGTTTTTATTATTACTTTTATTGGCTTTAGGCTTCTTTGGAGTAATTGCATTTGTTATTTGGCGATTATTAAATCCCGAACCTTTAAAAATTCAGAGATTTACTGCAAATAACTTAGAGATTATAGAAGGTGGTGAAATACGTTTAAACTGGGAAATCAGCAACTATAAACAATTGCAAAAACTAGATTTAAATGTAAAAGAACCTGATATAGAAAAATATAATTATCTCAAAGATAAAGGGCTAGAATCAATTTGTAATACAAATCAAAATACTTTAAAATGTACAAATATTAATATGGGTAAAAAAGGGATTATAGGAAAATATACCTTTGATTTGCAAGCACAGTACAGTAAAGGTGTCTTACCGTTTTCGAGAAAATATACTCAACAAGAGAAAGAATCAATAGAAGTTATAGTTAAAGAAAAGCCAATTGCAGAAGTTTTGAATTTTGGAGCTATTAATAAAAAGTATACTAAAGGTGAAAATATATTATTTAACTGGAAAATCCAAAATCCTACTCTACTCAAAACATTAGAAATATCCGGAAAAACAGGAGATGGTCAAGAATTAAAACCAATCCAGTTTAGTCTCAAAGACATTGAAGGAAATTGCGAACAAGTTAAAAACGAACAGGCTTTAGAATGTAAAAGTATTCCCCTCACTGCATCAGAAGTTGGCACTTTTACTTATACACTAACTGCTTTCAGTAATGGGATTCAAAGAAATAGTTCTAAAGAAGCTGGAAATGCTGTAGAAGTATCACCTCAACAATTTAGTATTAAAACATTCACTATTAACGGCAGCAGGGGACCGAATATAGAAGTTGAAGAAGGAGAAACGATTAATTTGGTTTGGGATGTACGCGGAGACAGCAAAGAAATCAAAGTTAATATTATAGGTTTACAAAGTAATCTTCAAAAAAGTGGAAAAGGGTCATTTCCAATTTACAAAGATACTCAATATAAGTTAGAAGTAATTGATACAAATGGTAAATTAGATCCTGAATTTATAGAAATTAACGTTAGAGTCAAACCAAAACCAAAACCTACTCCTACAATTTTCATTCCAGCACCAGGTTCTACACCTAATAATTCAATAAATAATAATTCTACACCCGCAACTACTTCTAGAAGAGGTAGAAATACAGCAATTCCATTTCCAAATATTGAATAAGTGAATAAATTTATATCTGCTCGTGGTTGTAAATATCCAGCTAATAACCTGATGATTTCAATCGGGTTACTGATTGTAAAAAATATGCGAACCATTCCTGTATTGTCTATTAAGTTAATATGTCTTCTAGAACAGTAAATATATTTTTGTGTTATTATCAATACCACTATAAATACTTGTAAATACTTATTACTATTAGAATTATTGCGAGCTAAAAATGTATCGTTTATTATTGTTAAAACATTTAGGAATAGTAACATTACTATTCCCATTATTTTTTGTCATCCCAACCGATAAAAGCACGTCTACAACAGTCGCGGACAAAATAGAGTTGTATGGCTACAACAAAAGTAAAATCAAAAATATTCTTGCTCAAAATAAAGCCACAACTACGCGCCAGAAACGAACGGCATTAATTATTGGTAATGCTGAATATAAAGAAGTTGGCAGATTAAAAAATCCGATAAACGATGCGAATGATATAGCAAAAAGTTTACAGGAATTAGGGTTTGAGGTCACTTTGCTAACAGATGCATCATTACAGAAAATGGAACAAGCAATTGAAAACTATAATCGTCAATTGCGCCAGGGGGGAGTGGGATTATTTTACTTTTCTGGACATGGGGTACAAGCCGAAGGAGAAAATTATTTAGTCCCAGTTGAAGCAAAACTCGAACGGGGGCAAGATGTCCGTTATGAAGCATATCCCGTCGGAAAATTGCTTGGTGCAATTGAAGATGCCCGTAATAAAGCTAATATCATCATTTTAGATGCTTGTCGTAACAATCCCTTTACCCGCAGTTGGCGTTCTAGCAGTCGGGGTTTAGCAGCACCAGCACAAACCGCTCAAGGTGTATTAGTGGCTTATTCTACCGCTCCGGGGAAAGTTGCATTTGATGGCAAAGGACGTAATAGTCCTTATACTTCTGCAATATTGCGTCATATTCAAACTCCCGGCTTAGATGTAGAACAGATGTTCAAATCCGTGCGCGGGGAAGTGCTTAAAGAAACTGAAGGTAAACAGATACCGTGGGAGTCTTCTTCTTTAATTGGTAAATTTGCTTTTAATTTAAGAAATGATGGTAAAAGAAATGAGGTTGCAACTTCAGTACCTAAACCTCCAGTTATGCCGGATACGACACCATCACCTGCCCCAACAACTACAACCCAACCAAAACCAACTGCACCAACAAATAATTCTGTAAGAACTGCATATTTCAAACAGCCACCGCTTTTCAATTACTTAGGTGCTAGCTCGAATAGTATCAGAATTCCTAGTGTTACCTATTACTTTACTATCAACTTGCCCGAAAACGCCCAAACACCACTACAACAAGTCAAAATTAAGCAGCGTTCGGGATTAGAAACAATTGATTTTAATTTAAAGAAAACTAATGCTCATGAAGGGAAAGTTCGTAATAAAGGGCAGGAAATTCAGATAAAAGATGTTACTAGAAATTCCAAAACACAAACAGTATCAGTAATTTTTGACCCACCAATATCACCTGGTAAAAGCATCACAATTGGTTTAAGAGCCGTGCAGAATCCTTCATCTACAGGTATTTACGAATTTGAAGTCATGGCATTTCCATTAGGAGACAAATCAAGAGCGCAAAATCTTGGGGTTAAACGTTTATCTTTTTATCGGGGTGGGTGATATTGGATTTATTGCTAAAAAAACATATTTTTCCAAAAATAATCATTGAAAACATTAGACTTTAGTCTATAAAATTTCATTCAATAAAACAGTATACTCATCACAAGGCAACTCTTGGCGTAATAGTTGACTTTGTAAAGCTGATGCAGAAGGTTTGGGTTATATGAGCGATCGCC
>JBARZF010000634.1:0-6615 GCA_049649675.1 Rivularia sp. (in: cyanobacteria)
GCTTTGCAAGATTTAGCAAATGCAGATTTAGAGCAGCAAATGATTGCTAGCTTTTGTCAGCGGTTACAAAACATCGATGAAAATCAAAAACAAATTATTACCCAATCTTTCCAAGACACACATCAACCAATAACTATTAAAAGTAGTTTTGAAATATCCCCAGAAAGCAAGCAACAAATAACCAAAGCTTTGCAAATCCAAGTTATTAACGATAATCCTTTAGAATTTCAAACTTCACCCGATTTAATTTGCGGTATTCAAGTCAAGCTAGCAGCATACGTAATTTCCTGGAATTTAGATGATTATTTACAGACATTAGAATCGCGGTTTCAACAGTCAACACGAATGTTGTAGAGACGCGATATATCGCGTCTATTACTGGTTCCCAGTCTCTGGCTGGGAACCGAAGCGCGGGAGGCTCTGCCTTCAGAGCGGAGGGAGGCAGAGCCTCGTAAAATGCATTACAAGGCAGAGCCTTGTAACGAGACTCAAGACTCAAAACTCCATGCCCAATCCCCCATGCCCCATGCCCCATGCCCAATTCCCTAATCCCCATCATGATATTACAATCAGTTATAGAAGATACATTTTCAACTTTTAAACAAGTATTAAATGATTATCATCCCCAAATAAATATCCGGGAAATTGGTACGGTAAAATCTGTTAGTCGCAGTATTGCTCGCGTATCTGGTTTACCCAGTGTTAAGGCGGATGAATTGCTTTATTTCCCGTCATCTAATGCCAAAACACCTTTACTAGGAATTGCTTTCAATCTCGATCCTGATGAAATTGGCGTAATTCTATTAGGGGAAAGCGACCATTTACAAGCAGGTGGTGAAGTTTACCGAACTGGGAGAGTTATGGATGTGCCTGTAGGAGAGGCGCTTTTGGGTAGAGTTGTGGATGTAACGGGTAATGCTTTAGACGAAGGTGGAAGTATTGAAATTACAAAACGCCTTCCCATAGAACGAGAAGCCCCGCCAATTATTAACCGCGCTCCGGTAACGCAACCTTTGCAAACTGGTTTAAAAGTAGTCGATGCCTTGATCCCAATCGGTAGGGGGCAGCGAGAATTAATTGTGGGTGACAGACAAACCGGAAAAACGGCGATCGCCCTCGACACCATCATCAACCAAAAAGATAAAAACGTTATCTGCGTTTATTGTGCAATTGGACAACGAGCTTCAGCGGTAGCGAAAGTAATTGAGACTCTGCGACAACAGGGAGCAATGGAATACACGGTTGTTGTTGTCGCTTCTGGGCAAGATTCTCCAGGATTGCAGTATATTACGCCTTATGGAGCAACCACGATGGCGGAATATTTTATGGAGCAAGGAAACGATGTATTAATTGTTTACGATGATTTTACCCATCATGCCAGAGCTTATCGAGAACTGTCGCTGTTACTGCGTCGCCCTCCCGGTAGAGAAGCTTATCCGGGAGATATTTTTTATATTCATTCACGCTTGTTGGAACGCTCAACCCATCTGAGCAATAAATATGGAGGTGGTTCTCTAACTGCATTACCGATAGTAGAAACACAAGCACAAAATATTTCGGCTTACATTCCCACCAACTTGATTTCTATCACAGACGGTCAAATATATCTGTCTCCAGACTTATTTCAAAAAGCTATCTTCCCTGCTATTGATGTAGGTAAATCAGTTTCGCGAGTAGGGGGAAAAACTCAATTAAATGCTTACCGTGCTGTCGCTGGAGATTTACGACTTTCCTATTCTCAATTCCAAGAAGTAGAAGTATTCGCTCGTTTTGGTACGCAACTTGATGAACAAACCAGAAATACTCTGATTAGAGGACGAAGAGTGCGGGAAATACTCAAACAACCGCAATCTCAACCCCTGCAAGCAGCCGAACAAATAGCGGTGCTTTTGGCAATAACTAGTGGTGTTTTTGACTCAGTGCCTTTAGAAGAAATTGAAGAGGTAAGTAAAGTACTTTGTCAAATGGTGAGGAGAGAATTAACATCTGTTTGTAAAAGTATTGAAACGGGTGAAAAATTAACCGACGAAGAATATCAAGCAATTCTGAAAATAGCCAGACAAGTAAATAAGGAGTAAAATTTGTCATGCATCTTCCTGTTTTAGAAAATCTTCCTTTCATAAAAAATTTGCCTTTTATCAATAACTCAAGCACTCCTTACTGGGTAAAAATTAAAACGGCTCAACCCAAGTGTGTTTATTATTTTGGTCCTTTTGATAATCCTCAAGAAGCTAAACTCAATCAAAATGGTTATATCGAAGATTTAATCTCAGAACAAGCTTCGGGAATCTATCTTGAAATTAAGAAGTGTAAACCGAAGACTTTGACTGTCTATGAAGAATAATTTGATAACGGTTAACAATAATGTAGAGACGTAGCATTGCTACGTCTCTTTATGATGTAATTCACGCACTAGATAACCTAATAAACGCACCCGATAACTCAAACTTTTTTAAGCCGATTGATGGAAGAAGCACATCATATCTTTGATTTGGAAATCGTCAAAGATATTACCAGATGTGGAACCAGGAAAACCAACTGCTTCTATCTGAACTTCATTGTTACCGTTTTTAAGATCGGAACCATTAAATGCCACCATTTGGGTATACCAATATTTAGCATTTTCGTTCTTATCAGCAGTATTCAAACCACCGTAACGAGATATCTTACCAACAACTCTGTTATTCAATTTGACGTTGACATCAACGTTGGTGTAAGTCAAACCTCTGACGTTAAAGATAAAGAATCCTGGAGAACCAGAGCGACGACCTCCTGTATTAAATGTTTTTTCCCATACGGGTCTACCGTCGCCAATAGTTACAGGTGCATCTCCTACAACTTGAGTAAAATCACATAGTACTGGCATATTTCAAACTCCTTATTTATATTGATATAACTGTGTTTAGGCAAGAAAGTTTTATTTATCAGTTCTTTTGATTATAGAAACAACTATTTTCAATCAAACAATGTCTGTTTACAGTTATTTTTCTATGCTTTTAGGTTAAAAAATCAATGTGAGAAAGTTGTGAGTAAAATATTCTCTTGTTAAAAATAATGCTTTTAGTATGGTAATCTATAATTCATTTATATAGAGCTTTTCTGATTGATAATCTCAACAATTAGAAATAGACTTGTTTTTGATATTTAGGTATGATTGAAAATATAAATTGTAAACGTTTTTGCGTATTGGGGGGGTAGCAGGTATAATTTAATGCTTTAAGCGTTGAATTGCCCCTAAGTTCCTCTGATTTATAGAAGCATTACCACTATCGGATTGGAGAAACCGACTTTCTGCTTGCTAATACGTAGAAATTGACTTTTAAACAATGGAAAGCGATCTCAGACAGCTTCAATAATTAGTCCGATGGAAACTTATTTAAGTGGTAATTGCGATGAAAGTACCTGCTCAAAATGAGAAATATTCTCTACAAGAAAAACCTCAAGATCGGTTCCTTGCTGATTTAACTTCTTTAGAAAAAATTATCGACTCTAACCCTTTGATAGTGACTCCTTCTATGCAACTTGCAGAAGTCATTCACCTCATGAGTCAGCATTGGGTTACTAGTTGTCAGATGTCAGAAACTGATAGCAATGATAATAATAGCTTAGTGACTTCATCTTCTGTAAGTTGCGCTTTAGTAGTTTTAGAAAATCAACTGCAAGGCATTTTTACCGAACGGGATTTGGTAAAAATGATTTCTAATGGTGAAAAAATCGAAGGTGTAACTGTAGCCGAGGTAATGACTCAGCAAATAATTACCTTGAAAATAAACGAATTTGAAGACGTTTTTACTACGATAAAATTAATGCGTCGGCATCGAATTCGCCATCTGCCAGTAGTCGATGAAAACAATTCTCTCGTAGGATTGGTGACAACGACAAAGTTACGGCAGATAGTGCAACCAAGCGACTTGCTGAGATTTCGCCAAGTTGCTGAGGTAATGAATGCAGAAATTATTCATGCATCTCCAACAGCATCAATAAAGTATATAACCCAATTGATGGCTCAACACACAATTAGTTGTGTAGTAATTGTAGAAGAATTGAGCAATAGGCAAGGGAATAGAAAAATATTAGATTCTCCCCCTCCTCTTTCCCCTGTCGGGGTTATCACCGAGCGGGATATCGTTCAATTTCAGAAATTGGGGTTGAGTTTTGAGACACAAGCGCAAACGGTTATGAGTACACCGTTGATTTTAGTAAATCCGTCGGATTCCTTATTGAAAGTAAACCAGCAAATGCATTCTCGTCGAGTACGACGATTGGTAGTAGCTGACTCGCAAGGTGAACTAAAAGGAATTATTACCCAAAGTCAAATTCTAAATATGTTAGATCCCGTGGAAATGTACGGGGTTGTGGAACTGTTACAGAATAAAGTCAACCAGCTACAGGCAGAAAAAATTGAATTGTTGCAGCGTCAATCTTTAGAAATGCAACAGCGAGCAGAAGCGCGATATGATTCTATATGTACGGAGAAACAAGAGTTACAAAGGCAAATTTACCACTCTC
The DNA here is from genome assembly GCA_049649675.1 of Rivularia sp. (in: cyanobacteria). Lineage (GTDB taxonomy): Bacteria > Cyanobacteriota > Cyanobacteriia > Cyanobacteriales > Nostocaceae > Rivularia. The sequence continues at coordinate 4,510 of JBARZF010000634.1, forward strand.
AACGTTTGGAAAGTATTGCAACCTTAGCTAGCGGTGTTGCTCACGATCTCAACAATATTTTTACCCCAATTTTAGCAACCGCTCAACTTTTACCTTTAAAATTACCCAACGTTGACGACGAAACAAAATATTTAATTGATTTGCTGCAAAACAGCACTAAAAGGGGGAGCGCTTTAGTCAAGCAAATTTTGTCTTTCTCGCGAGGAGTTGAAAACAAGTTCGTTATCTTCCAAGTCAGGCACGTATTAAGAGAAATTCAACAGGTTATTCGAGAAACCTTTCCCAAATCAATTCAAATCAAAACTTATTTTCCTCAAGAATTGTGGACAATTTACGGAGATGCAACACAGATACATCAAATACTAATGAATCTCTGTATCAATGCCCGAGATGCAATGCCTGATGGTGGTACGCTAAAAATATCGGCTGAAAATTTAGCAATTGATGAAACCTACGCTCGAATGCATTCTGATGCCCAACCAGGAAATTATATTGTAATTACAGTTTCCGATACAGGTGTCGGTATTCCTCCAGAAATATTAAATCGTATTTTTGAGCCATTTTTTACTACTAAAGAAAAAGGTGAAGGCACGGGTTTAGGTCTTTCCACCGTGATGGGCATTATCAAAAATTACGGTGGCTTTGTAAATGTCTATAGCGACAAACAAGGAACTTGTTTCAAAGTCTACTTGAGAGCATCGCAAGCAACTGAAATATTGCAAGAAAATTCTTCTAAAATACCCAAAGGCAACGGAGAATTAATTTTGGTTGTTGATGACGAAGCTTTAATACGCGACGTGACCAAAATTTCTTTAGAAAAGCATGGTTATCGAGTATTAACCGCTATTGATGGAATTGATGCATTAGCCATATATGCTCAAAATATTAACAAAATTCAACTTGTTCTAATAGATATAATGATGCCATTGATGGATGGTGCAAAAGCTATTAAAAACTTAAAAAAATTGAATTATAAAATAAAAATTATCGCCATGAGTGGCTCTATATCAAGTAATCAAGAAATTGCCGAAAAAACTCCTGCTGAAGTGTTTTTGCATAAACCCTACACCGCAGAAGAATTATTGACAAGGATTCATGATGTTTTGAATGCATCTGGGGAATAGGGAATGGGGCATTGGGCATTGGGCATTATTAACTTGTTCCTTGTCTCTGGCAAGGAATACAGTATTGGAGGCTCTGCCTTCATTCCGAATCGGGGCAGAGTCTGGCGCATTGCGTTTCAAGGTTAAGCCTTGGAACGAGGTAATTAAATTAATAAGAAAAATAAGTGCAAAGAATATATTGCTAGAATCGCGATTAATCCCCGCCAAGGCATTAAAAAAATAATATTCTTCACACTTATAGGAATGGAAGGAACTCGTAAAAGCAGTATACACAAGCTAAGTTCAGCCCTGATAGAAGCTTAAAAAAATAAGAGATTATTGCTCTTTTAATTACACTCTGTATGTGAATTTATAAAGACTAGAATTGACATAAGAGCGTAAAGCATATTTCCGCAAACTAGTATCGCTAAGAATATCAAGATTAACTTATTATTAATAGAGATAGCAGCGTTTCAAGAACAACATAAAAGTTTCTTAATTGCTATAAATCGAAACTACTTCATAAATATGAGGAAGTTGTGAGGGAAACCAGAAATTTGAAAAAAAACGAATCAAATTTCAAATTAATTATTTCTACGAAACAACTGAAAAAAAACAATTATGAAAAGTTTAGAAGCATTAACAGCAGAAATCGAGAGCATCCAAGATTTGCAATCTGTTGTCAAAACAATGAAAGCATTAGCAATGGTAAGCATTCGTCAATATGAGACAGCAGTAGCAGCATTGACAGGTTATAACCGCACGGTGGAAATGGGGTTACAAATTTTGCTTCGCCATCGGTACTTCAGCGAACAACCCGTCATGCTACCGCAAGGTTTAACGAATCATAAAAAAACTGGAACCCTGGGTGTAATTATATTTGGTTCAGACCACGGTTTGTGCGGTCAATTTAACGAACAAATTACATCCTACGCTCTCGAACAAATTAACCAACAACCAGAAAAACCAGAAAATATTATTGTTGCAGCAGTTGGCGATCGCC
>JBARZF010000635.1:0-19768 GCA_049649675.1 Rivularia sp. (in: cyanobacteria)
AATTTTTTTAGGTTTGAAGCCCCCGGATTTATCCGTGGATCATACCAACCATAGAAGCCCCTAAATTTTATTTATGGGGATATTAATTACGAATTACGAATTACGAATTACGAATTATACTCACCCCGCCCTAAAGGGCAGCCCTCTCCAGGATAAGGGTAGAGGGGAAGGGGGAGAGGGGCTTGAAATAATATTATATTGTTTTTGTGGTGCGGACATCTCTGCCCGCATCTTCTAAAATTACAAATAATATTACAACTCCTCAGAAATTCTCACCTCTTTAGAAAGATGTTTAAACCAACCAAAATACAAGGCAATTGAAAGCACAATAAACACCGCTAACAAAATACCAAAAGTATCCCAGCGCTTCATCATAAAGGTAATTCCCAACATGAATAAAGTTAATTGCCAGGGAATTGCAATCAATGTAGAAACAATATCTCGACGATTTTCGTTTTTGATTTTCTGCTGAATATTAGCTGGAAGATTTTTCCGCACTATTCCCCAAAAGCCAAATGGTCTGGTAACTTTATAGAAGTTATCTATTACTTGTAAATCGGTTGGTTCTGTTGTAAATGTACCGATGATGCAGCCAATAAATGAGGAAATGCTAGGAATAAGAAACAAAGCATATTCCTGATACTGTTGATTTAAACTTGCAGATACAAATAGTTTAGTTAATATAGCTGCTAACATTCCCGCAACTGTACCAACAGCAAATCCATAACCGTTAAAGCGCCACCAATACCACCTTAATACTAAAGGAATTGATAATCCTGCACCTAATCCTAAAGTTAACCATCCCCAAATTTCGTTTATATTTTTAATCTGGTAACTAAACAGCATTCCTACAACTACAATTACTACCGATGCTAAACGACTTTGGGTAATTAATTGTTGGTTAGTAGCTTGAGGTTTGAGATATGCTTGATAAATATCTTTCACCCAATAAGCGGCGCTGGAATTAATAATAGAGTCAAAAGTAGACATCGCCGCCGCAATAAAACAAGCTATCAATATTCCTTTAATTCCTGTCGGTACGTATTCGCCAATTACCGTAGGTAAAATCAATTCTGGATCTGATATAACACTTTGAGTTGCGCCATAATGAATCCCTAACATCGCAAAAGCGGTAACGAGCGGCCATCGAAATGAAAGTAAAAGAATCCAAAATAAGGAAAGTAAACCCGCTTCTCGATCGCTTTTAGCAGCAAAATAACGTTGCACCATGTAACCACCACCACCCCCAACACCTGCCATACATTCTTTTACTAAATAAAAGAAAATGACTCCACCGAATAAGTTAAATATCGAATAATCCCCCGGTAAATCTAAAGTTAAAGATGGTGAAATACTACTCCAGTCGGCAAAATTCCACTGTTTTAATTCAAAACCTTCACCAGAAGGAATCGAAACTGAAAATGTTTCGGGGATAGTTGCAGTTTGCAGCGCCAAAACACAAACATAAATTATCGCTACAAAAATCAAAATGCCTTGAAAAACATCAGTCCAAACAACACCGTAAAAACCGCTAGCTGCCGTATATATCAAAGCCAGACTAACTAACGCAATCGAAGCAAATTCATCTTCACTAAGAGGTGGAAGACTAAAAAATCCAATATCAAAGCCAGGAAATTGAATACCAAGAAATTGACCTAAAAACTTACCACCAGCAACAGTAAAATAGCTCATCGCTCCTACCGCAAACATTAAATTTGCGATCGCGCTGATAATCCGAGCCGTATTTCCTTCCCTTCCCTCCCCAAAACGAAACCGCATCCATTCAGCTAGCGTCATCACCTGAGCGCGACGATTCCATTTACCCATGAAAATCATCAAAATCGCCATGATTAACACCACACCACCGCGAATTTCGATAAAAAATCCTTTAGCACCCACAGCGTAAATCAAAGCGCTGATAATCATCGTACCCGCCAAATCGGTATTCGATGCCATTCCCGAAGCACCCAACACCCACCAAGGCATATTGCGGTTTCCCAAAAAATAGGAATCAATACCCGCAGAAGCTTTACGCTCCAAATAAAGCCCAAAGATTACTATAGAAATTAAGTAAACAGCAATTATAAGATAGTCAACTAGCTGTAGCATGAATTTTTTAGCTTAACGCGAAAATAAGTAATAACAGGGAAGATACAGCAAACTCTTGTTTGCATCAAGTCTGTTATTTGACGCTTTTGGTTTCCGGGTGTTTTAGTTTTCTAAATCATAACTTTTGTAAAGAATCATAGATTTAAATACGAGAATAAAAGCCGTTCAAATTTATGCTCAAAAGCAGGATAAACAAAGTTTGCAGCGAGTGCAAAAAATAACTACTGGGATTTAAATAAAACGCCAAAATTTTCTATAAATAAGATGCCTACCTTTGAGGTGGGCTAATTTATAAGTTTATTAACTTTTATCTTTGTAAATATTACTACGATGTCCAATTTCTACGACACTAATTAATAGAACATTACGATAATCGTCTACTCGAATACGATTTTATTATTTATGACTAAATTAAAACCATCGAAACGAATATTAGTACTATTGTGAAAACTTTGAGAGAATGAGGAGAAGGGGAAAAAGAGGAAGATTTTTTAAACTTGCTACTTGCTACTCTTAACTACTCACTGGTAACTGATAACTGATAACTGTTAACTGAAAATGCGTCCTATTGCTGTAGACTTATTTGCTGGTGCAGGAGGAATGACTCTTGGTTTTGAAAAAGCTGGTTTTGATGTGCTGGCTGCTGTAGAATTAGATCCGATTCACTGTGCTATACATGAATTTAATTTTCCGTTTTGGTCTACTTTATGTGCAAGTGTAGAGAAGATTTCGGGTAAGAAAATTAGAAGGCGCTCTTTAATTAAAAATAAAGAAATCGATGTTGTATTTGGTGGTTCACCCTGTCAGGGATTTTCGATGATGGGAAAACGGGCTTTAGACGATGCGAGAAATTCATTAGTATTTCATTTTTTACGATTAATTTTAGAGTTACAGCCCAAATATTTTGTCTTTGAAAATGTGCCGGGATTAACTGTAGGAGAACACCGAAAATTTTTGTTAGAAGTTATCGAAGAATTTGAAAGAAACGGTTATCAAGTAGAAACTAATTATCAAGTTCTCAATGCTGCAAATTATGGAGTTCCTCAAGATAGAGCCAGATTATTTATTTTAGGATGTCGCCAAGGTTTAAAGTTACCAAAATATCCTCAACCGCTAACTAAACCCAAAATATCTAAAAAATCAAAATATATTCTAAATAATCCAGATTTACCCGCAACTCCTACAGTTTGGGATGCTATTAGGGATTTACCAGAAGTTGAAAATTACGCCGAATTGATCGATCGAGATTGGGTAATTGCCGAGTATGGTAAACCCAGTAACTACAGCAGTAAATTGCGCGGTATTTCGTCAACTAAAAATGATTACTCTTACGAACGTTTATTTGATGCTTTTTTTCTAACTTGCAGTATTCGTACAAAACATAGTCCGCAATCTATCGCCAGATTTCAACAAACCGAACCTGGTAAAAGTGAACCAGTTAGCCACTTTTATAAATTAAAAAAGAATGGTGTTTGTAATACTTTGAGGGCTGGAACACCTAGTAACCGAGGCGCTTTCACCTCTCCGCGTCCAATTCATCCGGTAACACCACGATGCATTACCGTTAGGGAAGCAGCACGTTTGCATTCGTATCCGGATTGGTTTCGTTTCCACATCACAAAATGGCATGGATTTCGACAAATAGGAAACTCAGTTCCACCTTTATTAGCAAAAGCGATCGCTACAGAAATTATTCGCATTTTAGAAATAGTTCCAGTTAAACCGCAGCAAACACAGCAGTTAGGTGATGATAGTTTATTAAAATTAAATATGTCTCAAGCTGCTGAAAGATTTGGTGTTGCTGAAAATATTATCGAACCCAGGAAGAGGAAGAGGAAGAAGAAAGAGGGGGTAGAGGGGGAGAAGGGGAGAGGGGGAGAAGAATAAATAACTACTCAATACTCAATACTCAATACTCCGCGCCTCATGACTGGGTTAGACAGGAAAACCAATTTTGCTGATAATAAAAATCTATATTAATCAATTAGAGTAACCCAACCGGAGCGTTTGTGGATAAACGATATTTTATTAAATTTAGGATATTTTGATATACCGATAATTGAATGTTGGGTTACGGCACTATACTAATTTACGAATTTTAAATCAATATCTAGCATTGTGCCTAACCCAACCAACAAACTACTCCTAACTCCTAACTCCCTTACTCCCCTTGATTAAACAAACGCGACAACTGACTTAAAATTCTAGCTCTGGCATCTGTTGAGGTATTTTTCAAACCGTATAAATTGAGTTTAGGTAAAACAACCTCGATAATATTATCTTCCCAAAGATGATCTAACAAATCGCCAACAATATCTTCGTTATTTTCTTTATTTGTAAGATCGTAAACATCTGTAAAATAATAGATTTGTTCTATTCCTTTTGATTCAAAGTACTGTACGAGTCGCCATGGATCAAATGCTAGTGGATAATCTACAAATCCAGAATGAATATCAACGATAATATAAGATTTTTCCGATTGAAAATAAACGCCAACTCCATGTTTGTCAAACGTCCATTTTTCCTCTTGTAGCGATAATAAACCTTGACGGGGACAATTCGCGGAGAAAGATTTAGTTACATTAGGATATATCTGGCGAAATGCTAAATTGAGATTATTTTGCAATTCTACAAACTCTGAGAGAATTTGAACTGCCTCAGCGCTTTTGATTGACGACTTCATAAACCCTTACTCCTAGCCTTGATTTTGCCGATATATAGCCCTGCGGTGCTATTTACAATATAATCAGATTTTTCACCTTCAAGCTATATCTTTAAGAATTCTCAAATAATTATCAGTTATACAAGCTAACGTAATTTTAGAGAAAAATCAAACAGGTGCTGCATACCTTATGCTCTGCAACGTCTCTACAATATTCAATATATACCATATGTCTTCGCAAAACTGTGCAGAACACTTATTATATGTAATTTAACCAAAAATCACTTATCCTAAAAAGATTTTATATTATTATTAGTTGATAAATAATTTGTCAATATTTTAGTTAATTATAAGATGATGTCAGAATAATTTCATAATTAAGTAAGCGATCGCTCACTTAATTAGATATGAACAACCCTAAAAAGACTTAATTATAAGTTTATCTATTTGGATAAGAGATATAAAAATTTTTATCTTCTATATTTAATAATTTGTTCTGCGAATGGGAGCTATACATATAGCTTAAAGTTGCTATTTTTCCTATTACGATTTCCAAAGCTGAATACGAATCGATGCAGCAGAAAATCGAGCAATTGCAATCTGCTGTAAATACATTAGAAACAAGATTGCATGGTTTAGCCGATAATGTACCGGGGATGATTTATCAATTTTCCCTTAATCCCGATGGTACTATGTCAGTACGTTATGTATCTTCCGGTTGTCAGCAAATTTATGAAGTAGAAGCACAAAAAATACAGCAACAGGCAGAAGTAATCTTCTCAATGCTGCATCCAGATGATGAAGCTCAATTTCAACAAACCATTTTTAAATCAGCCCAAACTCTTCAAAAATGGGAACAGCAATGGCGAATTACTACGCCTTCGGGTAAAGAAAAATGGCTGCAAGGATTTTCTCAACCACAATTACAAGAAGATAATTCTATACTTTGGTACGGTTGCATTATTGATATTACTCAACGCAAACAAGTTGAAGTTGAATTAGCGCAAATCAACGATAAATTACACGAAAACATCCAAGAAAAAACCTCACAGTTAAAAGCTTCTCAAGAAAGATTGCAGCGTTTAGCAGATAAAGTACCGGGAATGCTTTACGAATATCGTCTCGATCCTACGGGAGTTGCTTCACTTCCTTACGATACTTCATTACCTTCGATCGAATGTTACCCAGGGCAACTAAATCAAGTATTCATGAATATTTTAGTTAACTCCATTAATGCATTAGAGGATAGAATCAAAAATAATAATTCCTTCAATTTTAAAATTACTATTAATACCAAATTAATTGAATCGAATTTTATTAGAATAAGTATTGCCGATAACGGTAGTGGAATTCCTACCAGCATTCAAAATAAACTATTCGATCCCTTTTTTACCACCAAAGAAGTCGGTAAAGGTACCGGATTAGGATTATCCATCAGCTATCAAATCGTAGTTGAAAAACACCGTGGAAAACTTTATTGTTATTCTCAACCAGGGAAAGGTACCGAATTTATAATTGAAATACCAGTTTTTCAGTGAGCAGTGAGCAGTTAACAGTTAGCAGTTACCAGTTACCAATTACCAATTCCCCAATTACCTATGCCCAATAATCAGCAAGAAACTCATTTAAACCGCGCTCGTGCTAGTCTCAGACAGGCTTTGTCTTGGTATGGCAATTTGCGTAAACCGGGATTTGATTCCGAGTTAGCGGGTTTGGTTAAGCCGGAAATACAGCTTTTAACCGCTAATTTAAATAAGCTCGATTACAACGTGATTCGTATCGCTGCTTTTGGGTTGGTAAGTCGCGGTAAATCGGCGGTTTTGAATGCGCTGATGGGACAAAAGATTTTGGAGACGGGGCCGCTTAATGGTGTCACTCAATACCCGCGCTCTATTCGCTGGAATCCTGGCGGCAAGGTAGAAATAGAATTAATTGATACTCCAGGTCTAGATGAAATTGCTGGGGAAGCACGGGGACAAATGGCGCGGGAAGTTACCCGTCAAGCCGATTTAATTTTGTTTGTCGTTTCCGGTGATATTACCCGCACTGAATATGAAGCATTGCTAGATTTACGAAAGGCTCAAAAACCGTTAATTTTAGTTTTTAATAAAACGGATTTATATCCCGATACCGATAAAACAGCGATTTACAGCAATTTGCAACAATTAGCTGCGGGTAGCTCGATGAAATCGTTAAAACCTGATGAAATAGTCATGGTAGCAGCAGAACCCGCACCTATGGAAGTTAGAGTTGAATATGCTGATGGTAGCGAGGATTATGAATGGGAAACTTTACCACCACAAATACAGCAACTTCAGCAAACTATTTTAAAAATTCTCAATCGTGAAGGGCGTTCCCTTTTATCGCTTAATGCTTTAGTACAAGCAAGAGAGGCTGAAGAATCTATTGCATATAAAACAGTAGAATTGCGAGAAAAAGAAGCAGAAGATTTGATTTGGCAATATACCAAACTTAAAGCATTGGCTGTAGGTTTAAATCCCATAGCCTTCTTTGATATATGTGGCGGAATTGTCGCAGATTTAGCCTTGATTCGTTCCTTATCTAAACTTTATGGTTTACCAATGACTGGTTACAAAGCCGGAAAATTGTTAAAAACCATCTTGTTTAGTTCCGGTGGTTTACTGTTAGGAGAATTAGGAAGCAGCTTTCTCTTGGGTTTTGGAAAAAGCGCGATCGCAATTAGTTCCGGTGAAAACCCCATGAATATCACTGCTTTCGCAGGAACCGCCGCCACACAAGCCGGTATCGCCGGTTACGGTGCTTATTCCGTAGGAAAGGCTGCTCAAGCTTATTTAGAAAAAGGCTGCTCTTGGGGTGAATTAGGCGTTAGCAATGTAATAGAAGAAATACTGCGCGAAGTTGAACCTGATACTATTTTGTATCGTTTGCAGCAGGAATTAGGAAATAATTAGAATTCACCGCAATGCACCATTGTCTGCAATAATGATTTTTTTGCGATGCGACGAGCAAGAAACCGGGTTTATTTATGCTTATCGAGAAATGTCTTGAATATACTCAACTATTTATTACAAAATCACGCAGTAGATAGATACATTTGCCTACAAAATTTCCATATATAAAACTATATGCGAATAAATATTATCGGGGGAAGCGATTGGGAGCATCCCAAATGTGTAAATTTATTTTTTTGTAGTGCGAGCATCTTGCTCGCTAGCTACTACTAGGGAGCGAGACGCTCCCACTACAGATTTTATTTTTGCAAAATTGGGATGCTCCCAAGCGATTATCATTACTCAATCATCGGATGTGATTCTGAAGATAAGAATAAATTATTTTTTTAAGACTTTCGATGAGTGCCGAATATGGCTATTTGATCTTTTTCATAAATTAGTAATATGGGTTTTATATAGCAGAACCGTTGTAGGATAATAATATTTCATCTACCTTTTCTAAAGTCAAATTTTGCTGTTCTGCTAATTCTTTAATTTTCCGAGTTACTACCTGAATTTGATTAGAATTTAGATTAAGTCCGAGTTGATTCATGCGATGAGTTACTGCATGAGTTCCCGTGAGTTTATGGTTAATTAACACCGAACGATTTATACCGAAATCCGTAGGAGAAATCAGTTCGTAGGTATTCGAGTTATTCAAAATTGCTTTTGTATGAACTCCAGCTTTATGAGTAAATGCATATTCACCAACTATACAGTGATTGAAGGGAATTTCGATTCCAACTTTATTCGCTACAATTTGATGTAATTTTAAAAGATTTTTTAGGTTATATTTACTGCGTATACCTTCTGGATCGAGGGTATATAAACGAGCAATTAATCCAGCTAAAGGAGTAATTCCATTTCGTTCGCCAATTCCCAATACACTTGTATCAATATGCGTTGCGCCTGCTTCAATAGCTGCATAACTATTAGCGATCGCGCAGCCGGTATCATTATGAGCGTGAAACTCAATATCTTGAGAAAAACATTGACGTAAAGTTTGTACTAATTGAGAAACTTGCTGTGGTGTTGCAACACCAACGGTATCGGAAATTCCCAAGCGATCGACAATTCCTAATTCTGTAATAGCAAGATAAACTTTGAGTAAATCTGATAGCGAACTTCGGAAAGAATCTTCTGTGGAAAAACGTAGTTCTGTTTCAGGGCTTTGTTGATGAATGAAGTTAATAACTTCACTAGCAACATCGATTACTTGATTGATTTCTTTACCATGACCAAATTGGCGTAATAGTGGAGAGGTAGCCATAAATATATTGATACCATTAACCCCCGTATCTAAGGCTTTTTTAGCATCATCTAAATTACAGCGAATGTGTGTTAAAACTTTTGATTGCAAGCCTAATTGAGCTAAAAGCTGACAATCTTTAAATGATTGCGGGGAAGCAGATGGAGATGTAACTTCTATGTATTCCACTCCAAAGGCATCAAGTTCTCTTGCTATTTCAATTTTATCTTCAGAAGAAAAGTTAGCATAGCAAGATTGTTCGCCTTCACGCAAAGTAGAGTCAATAATAGCTAACTTACTTAATAACATTGACTAGATTACATTTCATAACAGCTTGATTTATTTTACAACAATTTGGTTTTACACTATTCTATTTTTTCAAATTAAATTATTTTTGATATATACAAATCCGCTTTAATTAATAAAATTACTGGTTTAAATAGGGAACGGTGTACATAAAATATACTGAGTCATGATTTAAAATTTTGCGGAGTAATTGTATATTTAATTTTCTTTATTTTCTTACTTTTCTCACCTAATTCGATAATTTTACATCATTTAATATTCCTTCAAATACTTTTATTTCAAGACGAGCAGTTCGAGTAGTAAAATGTATAAGCTTATTTATTGTCTGCCGATATTTACATCTTGCACCTTTTTCAGAAACCCGGTTTCTTTTCGAGCAAATATGATTTTTAAGTCGTGCGATCGGTAATAAACCGGGTTTTTTTGAAATTGTTGAGAATAGTGCAATAAGTGAGTATAAAAACTTGTAAAAAGGTTAAATTAAATAATGATCGATCGCATAACCAAAAGTTTGGCGCGGTTGATATTATTGTTTCTAATGTTTCCCTGAGACGAAAACAATCTTTCTTTGATATTTCCATTGAAGATTGGCATCAAGTTATCAACACAAACTTAAATTCTGCATTTTATCTTGCCAAAGCAGCAGTAGCAGGTATGAAAGCCAGAGGATGGGGGCGAATCATTCATATTTCTGGCTTTGACGGAACAATCGGAGCATCCCACCGCGCTCATAACGTTACTTGTAAAGGGGGTTTGGATGCTTTGGTAAAAGGACTTGCCACAGAATTAGGACAATACGGAATCACCGCAAATGCAATTAGCCCCGGCACAATTGATACTAACCGTATTGCTGAAGATTACCCTAACTTAGAAGCTAAATACGGACTTTTAAAGAAGCTCATACCCGTGCGTCGTTTGGGAACTTGTGAAGACATAGCAGAAGCTTGTTTGTATCTTGCTTCAGATTATAGCGGTTTTGTTAACGGTCAAGTTATTCAAGTTAATGGTGGCGCGTTAATGATTTCTTCTCACTTAGAACCTATTCTAGAATGATTTACCAAATAGAACGATTGTTTATCCTTCACGTTGATGTTGGGCTAAGACACGATGAATATAGATTCTTGTTACAAAGAAAATTGGTAATTGTATCTAACCCAACCGTGAGTAACTGAAAAAAGGGAACAAGGAAAAGGGAACAGGGAACGGAAGAAAAAGAAGTTCATATTATATAATGTTGTTTGAAAAATGCATTAATCCTTAAATGGCAAGGGTAACAATAATTTTTGTACAATTTTCAGCATACTTAGAACGGCTATAACCAACATTGTTTATCCTTCGGGGTGATGTTGGGCTACGACACGATGAATATAGATTCTTGTTACAAGGGGGAAAACTAGCGAAGCTGTCACTGGGGGCAATATAGTCTGAAACCCCTATATAGCAAAAATTGCAGGGATTGAAATATGACTCCGTTGTTCTTGCGTAAGTACAAGCTGAATAAATATTTTTGTCAAGATATAGCAAGCCTAAGAACTTTGCCTAAAACAGAAATTGGAGTCCTTGAAAGCATTTATCCCCCAGTATTAGAACTTCGTCGTCAGCCTGAAAAACATTGCCTAAAAGGAGACAAACTAGGCAAAGTCAATGATTTGTATTTCTTGTCATCTAAGCCCAAAAAAGGTATAAAAAATCATATTTTTTTTGAGGCTGCACTTCGTCGCAGGAACCTTCTATTTCCGCCTACTCAAACCCCGCGAATGCGGGATACCGCTTTGGACAGGAAGCCGAAACCTATAATTTGCTGGCGAGTCATGCTGGCTTCTGGGGCCGCCTGACTGTGCCCAGTGTGGCTTTTCACAATAAGCGCACGGTACATCTCTGGTTCGCCGTGTTTCCGGCAGTCTGCATCTGGTTTGCGGCTTTGGGGGCTAGTAACTGTTATCTAATTTCTGCCCATAAATAGACATATATACCCAATTTGTCCAGATATAGCGGTTTAATAAGATATATCTTTATGTATTCAAGGGCAAGCTCATCTAATTGATCTTTTGTAATAAATTAGACCAGAAACCCGTTGAGTATCAGTCTAGGGAACCCATTACACTGCAATAAGCCCCGAATTGTATCTTTAAGAAATAATAATTTTACAATTGGTACCATAAGAAATATTAATTTTACAATTGATACCATTTATAAAAAATAACCTATGATATTATTAAATCCATAAATAGAAATAGATAGTTTGAAGTAATAAAAAGTATCTATAATAATTTATTATTCCAGCAATAAGCTTGAAATAAGAAATTTCATACAATGTTACTAGGATTCAAAACAGAATTAAAATTAAACAATTTCCAGAGAACTGTTTTACTGAAACATTGTGGAGTTTCCAGACATGCTTGGAACTGGGGGTTAGCATTAACCCGCGCAATATTGGAACATAATTCCAATTTACCAGATAATAAATTAAAGTTTCCAACAGCAATTGATTTACATCTCTTATCTAGTCTATGACCGTAAAATATGAAAATCCTTAGTCCACCCGAGTGTTATAACTCTGCACCGCAAGCAGCATTAAGAGCTTTGTCTACTGCTTGGAAAAGATGCTTGAAAAAAATTAGTAGTCAACCCAGATTTAATAATATTGGAAAAAATGATTCATTTACTAAGATCGGCACTTGTAAGATAAATAATAATTTTACTATTCAAGTTCCAAAAATAGGTCAATAAAAAACCTATGAAAGATTGCCTCAAATAGATAAGATAAAATCTGTCACTATATCCCGTCAAGCTGATAGATGGTTTATTAGCTTTAAAATTGATACCCAAATACAATATAATGCTAATACAACTGTCGTAGGTGTTGATTTAGGATTAAAAACGAGGGCAACTCTATCGACAGGAGAAGTTATATAAGGAGCTTCTTCATATCGTAAAAATAAGACAAAATTATCACGGTTGCAGTGGTTAAACCGCAATAAAATAATTGGTTCTAAAAATTGGAAAAAGGCTCAATTAAAAATTGCTCGGTTTCATAGAAAAATTGCCAATATCACAAAGGATACTATTCATTTCTTAACTTCACTGTTAGCCAAAAACCACGGAACAATAGTGATAGAAGATTTAAACGTATCTCTGATGATGAAAAATCATAAACTAGCTAGTACCGTTGCGCGGAAGTAAGAAGTAAAAAGTAAAAAGTAGAGTTTGTAAGAATTTTAACCTTTTTAAATGGGTGCTTTATTTCCGCCGTGGTGTACTAGTGCAATTTATGATGTGGGATTTTATGAAGTCAGAAGACAACTTGAGTATAAATGGGGCGTTGTATGGTTCTAAACTAGTTGTAGTCGATAGATGGTTCCCATCATCTAAAATCTGTTCTAATTGTGGTCATAAAAAGGAAGTACTCAAGTTAAGTGAGAGAGTATTTTAAGAAGGAAAATTGTAATTTCAAAATACACCGGGATTTGAACTCTGCAATTAATTTGAGCCACTGCGTTGCTCTGGTTCCCAGAGTTGTAGCAAGTGGCGTATCTATGGCTGTTAGTTAGACAGCTTCAGCCTGTGGATGGGAAGTAGCCGACTACCCAGTTGAAGCAGGAAGTAAACATCAAAATTATATATGTCTAGATATGTCTAGCTATAGGTAGTTTTGGGTAAGTTTTATGTAACGGTTGACTCGCTGCTCACCCGGATGCGTGGAGCCAGCCACCCAGGATTCGAGGCAAGCGTGGCCTCGAATCCTGACCCCTAAGACCTGATTAAGGAGAATTACAAAGTGGATTTCTTGTCCGATTTCTTGACGCTCTTCCTAGGGAAGTTGCAGTCCCCGACACTCGGGTTTCTGATTGGTGGTATGATCGTTGCCGCCCTCAATAGCCGACTGGCAATTCCAGATCCGATCTATAAGTTCATCGTCTTCATGCTGCTCCTAAAAGTCGGTCTGAGCGGCGGCATTGCGATCCGCAACGCCAATCTGGTGGAGATGCTGTTGCCCGCGTTGTTCGCCATGGTAGTGGGTATCCTTATCGTGTTCATCGGGCGCTACACGTTGGCTAAGCTGCCGAACGTCAAAACCGTGGATGCCATTGCGACTGCGGGCTTGTTCGGTGCCGTGAGTGGCTCTACCCTCGCCGCCGCCCTGACGCTACTGGAAGGGCAAAAAATCTTCTACGAACCTTGGGCCGCCGCACTCTATCCCTTCATGGACATCCCAGCGCTCGTGACTGCGATCGTCGTAGCCAGCATTTATACCACCAAGCAGCGCGATACCGCAGACGAATATCTCAGCAAGCAGGAGTATCTCAGCAAGAAGCGCATTAGCGCAGGCGGGTATCCCAGCGAACAGCGCGGTATCGCAGGCGGGTATCCTAGCGAGCAAGGTATTATCGCACGCGGTTATCCCAGCAAGCAGCCCGAGCGGGTTAAGATATGGCCCATCGTCAAGGAAAGCCTCCAGGGTTCCGCCCTATCGGCACTGCTGCTTGGCCTCGCTCTAGGTATCCTAACCCGGCCCGAAAGTGTCTATGAGAGCTTCTTCAATCCCCTCTTCCGCGGTCTGCTTTCGATACTGATGTTGGTAATGGGTATGGAAGCCACGGCAAGGATTGGCGAGCTACGCAAGGTGGGCCAGTGGTACGCCATATATGCCTTTGTGGGGCCGCTGCTGCATGGGCTCATCGCCTTCGGCTTCGGCTGGATTGCCCATGAAATCACGGGATTCAGCGCTGGCGGCGTAGTAATAATGGCCGTCATCGCCGCCTCAAGTTCAGACATCTCAGGGCCGCCCACTTTACGAGCCGGTATCCCGTCGGCCAATCCCTCTGCCTACATCGGCGCGTCCACAGCCGTCGGCACGCCGGTTGCGCTTGCCTTAGGAATACCGCTCTTCATCGGGCTCGCCGAGGCGCTGATAGGCAGCTGAACCCAAACGAGTTGCGGTCTACCGGTGCTCCCCTAGCCCGGCGACCAACGCGGCGGCTAGATCGGCGCGATCGCGCGCGGTGCTGCCGTTTTCCTGAGTTTCTATGTAGTTCAATAAATACACACATCGAGAGGTAACCAACATGACCCAGCAAGCCAGCAAGCTCGTCATCGTCACGGAAAAGTTGCTGCTGAAAAAGATCGCCAAGATCATCGACCAAGCCGGGGCTACCGGTTATACGGTGGTGGACGCTGGCGGTAAAGGCAGTCGCAACGTGCGCTCGTCGGGAGAACCCAGCGTTTCCGACACCTACTCGAATATAAAGATCGAGGTGCTCACCCCCAATCGGGATATGGCCGTGAAGATTTCGGATGAGGTCGCAGCGAAGTTTTTCGACGATTATTCGGGCATAGCCTATCTCTGTAGCGTGATGGAGGTACTGCACGCACACAAGTTCTGACTCAAAACCCAGCCGATCGGACCCAAAAAGCCGGAGTTAAGGTTGCCCTTGACCCCGGCTTTTTGGTGGCCGTGTTTCGTGCCTGCGGGACGTTGATGCGTATCGACGAAGAAGTCATTGGCCTAGACCTATGGGCCGTGCGCCTGTTGAATGGAGACGACGCAGACCGTCTCCACGAGTCGACGAAGGGAATACCATCGCGTTCCTATACATGTTGCGTTTGGGGCACCCTTGCCATGGTGAGCACGCTAGCACTATACCATCAATCAGTCAAGAGGAGACGCACCGCTGCCTTGAGCCTCCCTTTTCGTGTGCCTTAAATTTTATTGAAGGTAATTTATTGGAGATTGACCACATACAACCCATTTCTTGTGGAGGTAAAAAGGAATGGAAAAATCTTCAATTAGTACACCGTCATTGCCACGATGTCAAAACTGCTAACGAACGATGGTACTCAGAAGTCCCGTAATGACAATTGGGAAACACATTGAGTAGCCGTGTGAAGGGACAACTTTCATGCACGGTTTCGGGGTAAATATAGCGAGGCTGTCACCAGGGGCAAGATGGTCTGAAAGTACTGTCTGTCGGTATACCCATTTTGGTTGCCGGAACTGAAACCATTCCGGTTGCCACGATAAAAGCTGAAAAGCAGATCCTGTTCGTTAATTACTCAATACCTAAATTTAGCGACTGGAATGATAATATTGCCGAAAACTAAAAATGAAATCATAAGCTTGCCAAAAAAGTTAAGTTAAGTAAACTGCCTGAAATCTTTTTGCAGCAATAGATAGCATTAATAAATTTTGGAATTTATGGGTTTAAATTGACCACAAAATACTAACAAAAGAACGTAATCACGTGCTGAAAAAATGGAAGTATAACTTTGCCCAACTGAATTGTAAGCATAAGCATGTAAAAACGGCAATATTATCCTTCCACTGAGAATAGCAATGCTTTCAGCCTATATTAGCCCTGGTGACAGCTTCGCTATATCTACCCCTACAATGAAAATTGGTAATTGTATCTAACCCAACCTACTAATTATGAGGAGATGGGAAGACAAGGAGAAAAATGACTAACTCCCTACTCCCTACTCCCTATTTTTTAATCGGAATCTCCACTACAAACTCCGCTCCTTTATCGGGTGTTGAATGAAAATATAGTTTACCACCATGCTTTTCAGTAATAATTTGATAGCTAATTGAAAGTCCTAACCCCGTACCTTTTCCTACTGGTTTAGTAGTAAAAAATGGGTTAAAAACTTGGTCTTCAATTTCTGGTGGTATACCTGGGCCGTTATCTGCAATAGAAATAGTTACCCAATCTTGATCGATCGCTGAAGTTGATATTTGAATTTCGCTAGGATTGATTTTAATGTCTTGGGGTGTACGCTGTTTGTTATGTTCTTCTAAAGCATCTATGGCATTTGTTAACAAATTCATAAACACTTGATTCAGCGGTCCCGGAAAACAATTAACTTTTGGTAATGCTTCGTAATCCTTAACAATTTTTATCTGTACCGTATTTGCTTCTGGTTTAAGTCGATTTTGTAAAATCATTAGGGTACTATCAATACCGTCATGAATATCAACTTCCTTGACTTCGGCTTCATCTAAACGCGAAAAGTTGCGTAAGGATAAAACAATTTCACGGATTCTATCGGTTCCTACCTGCATTGATTGAAATAAGCTGGGAATATCTTCAAACAAGAAATCTATTTCTGTTTCTTTTAAATAGTCTCGAATTTCTGCAACTGGTTGGGGATAATTCTGCTGATAAAGTTTCAAGCATTTCATTAATTCTTGAGTATATTCTTCGGCGTGTTGTAAATTACCGTGGATAAAGCCGACAGGGTTATTGATTTCATGAGCAATACCTGCAACTAATTGACCTAAAGAAGCCATTTTCTCAGATTGAATCATTTGAATTTGAGCTTTTTGTAAGTCTTTTAAAGTTTGAGTTAATTGTTCGGCTTGTTCGCGAGTTTTTCCTAATAAATTAGCTTGCTTCAAAGCAACGCTTAACTGGGCTGCAACTTGCGTAGCGAATTTTATTTCCTCATCTTTCCAAATACGAGGACGGGTGCATTGATGAACGCACAAAAGTCCCCATAACCGTTTACCTTCCATCAAAGGAATAAGAATGTATGCTTTGATTTCTAAATTCTCTAAGCTTTCGATATAGCAATCATCATACCCAGATTTGTAAATATTAGGAACCGTGAGAACTTTTCCTTTAGTATATTGAGGGACATAATTTTCACCAAAACAATAGTCTTCAAACAGCGAACCGTTAGCTGGTTTAAACTCACTTAATACATCTTCAGCAATAAATTTACCTTTTTGATACCGATCGCTATCGTTAAAGCGAAAAACAGCAACTCTATCTGCTCGAATACTGCGTCTAATTTCTTGAGCGGTTGTTTTGAAAATAGTTTCTAAATCGAGTGATTCGCGAATTTTGGCAACTACATCAAATAAAATCTGTTGCTGTTGTGCATATTGACGTTGTTCGTCGGCACGAGATTGAGTTTGGGAAAGTAGATCGGCACTTTGAATTGCTACTCCTAATTGATTGGAAACCTGAGCTAAAAATTCAACTTCCAAATTTTCCCATTTACGCGGTGCTGAATGTTGATAAGCTGCTAATAATCCCCATAATTTTTGCCCAACAAAAATCGGAGTAAAAGCATAAGCACGGATTTTAAATTGCTCTAAAATATCCAAATAATAATCAGGTTTACTTATAAGCTATTTTTCATGGGTAATAGGAATTTCAATTACAAATTTTGTTCCTTCCGGAGTTGAATCAAAAGTTAATTTACCACCATGTTTATCTGTAATAATTTCATAGCTGATAGATAAACCCAAACCCGTACCTTTTCCTACTTGCTTAGTTGTAAAAAATGGGTCAAATACTTTTGAATGTATCTCTGGAGGAATCCCGCAAGCATTGTCTGCAATGATAACTTTTATCAAGTTATTATCATCTTTATAAGTTGAAATAACAATTTTATTGGAATTATTTTTGAGATTGTCTGGTTTTTCCTCGAAAGCATCAATAGCATTAGCAATAATATTCATAAATACTTGATTTAACTGGCTGGGATAGCATTCAACAAGGGGAATATCGCCATATTCTTTGATGACTTGAATTTCAGAACGTTCGGATGTTGCTTTTAATTGATTTCCCAGAATCATCAAAGTACTATCAATCCCATCCTGAATATTTACTTTCTTAAATTCAGCTTCATCCAGACGAGAAAAGTTACGCAGCGATAAAACAATTTTATAAATCCGTTCGGTTCCTACCTCCATAGAATCAAGCAATTTCATAAAATCATCTTTGATAAAATCCAAGTCGATTTCTTCGATTTTCTCTTGAATTTTTTGCAGAGGTTGAGAATATTCTTGCTGATAAAGTTCTAATAATTCTATAAAATCTTGAGCATATTCTCTTGCAGGAACAAGATTACTATAAACAAAGCTAACAGGGTTATTAATTTCGTGGGCTACTCCCGCTACCATTTGTCCCAGCCCAGACATTTTCTCGGTATGAATCATCTGAGCTTGAGTGCGCTGAAGTTCTAATAAGGTTTCTTCTAAATGCTGAGTTTGTAAGCTTAGCTTTGTTTCTATTTGCAATATTCAATAATTTCTTTTTCTAAAGCTACATTCAACGCTGACAACTTTGGAACATTAGGAATAGCTAATAGCTTTGGAGTTAACCAAAAAAGTAAAACTGCCGTACCTAAAGATATTGCCGCAGTAGAAGCTTTTAACCAACCAGAAACCCAATAATTAGGATGCCATAACGTCCAAACTTCCGCCAAATGCGTAAAGCCACACAAAATAATAAAAGCACCAAAACAAAGAAATATCCAATCAAACGGAACATCATCTCGTTTGTGAACTATATAGACAAGCATGATGGGAATTAAAAAATAAGCCACCGTAATCAAAGAATCTGAAATTAGATGCAGCGAAACCAATCCAGTTTTCCACAGATAACAATGCCCGTGAGGAATAAATATGGTAGATAGCATTTTGATAGAGGTGATGAAAATCGCGAAGAATATATTTTCACCAGTTTAACTTTGGAAATATTGAAAAAGTAGAGCGGATTTATATCTATGCTTGGGAAGGGGAGATGGGGGAGAAGGGGAGACAAGGAGACAAGGGGAAAATAATTATTAATTATTCATTATTAATTATTAACTTCTAACTGTTGACTGTTCAATGCTCACTGTTCGCAAACTTCATTACAAACTTTACCAACCAAGGCCCCAAAGCGATAATAATCAACATTCGCGTTAACTGCATTGCTAATACTAAACCCGTGTCACCACCCAATTGCATTACGGTAGCAACCATTGCTTCTAATCCTCCGGGAGTAAATCCTAATAAAGAGGTAATAGTATCAACGTGAGTAAATACATGAAATTCGTAACCAATACCTAGACATAAAAGAATCAAAGAAACTACTAAAACGATTTCAATTAACACCGCTTTGAGAAGTTTATTTACCGTTTTAAGATCGAATTTAACCCCAATCGAAAGCCCTACACATAATAATCCCGTAGCGAATAACCATTGAGGAACTTGCAACTCGTAAGGGGAACCCCAAAATACCGCTAACCCTACTATAAATGTGCCTAAAAACCCAGAAGCAGGTAAAGCTAAACGATTTCCACCCCACATTCCCACAACGCAACACCCAGCTAATACAATCAAATTCAACCACATCGGGATTGAGGCATTAGTTGCTATGGTTGGTGCGATTGCTTCGCAGATGCCCGAAGGGCATAACGCCATCATCATGGAGTCATTCAAATCCACTGGGAAAAAGAAACCGGCGGTGCTGGGTATCAGTAATACCACCAAAAGCAACCGTATTGATTGAAACACTGCTACCGCTACTGCATCTGCTCCCATCTCTTCTGCTATAGGAACAATACTAGAGGCAGCACCGGGGATAAACGCCACTAACCCTGTAACCCGATCTATACCAGACAAACGAGATAATAGATATCCGTGAAACAAGCTTAAGGCACCAGAAATCAACACGCATAACAGCAATGGTACGG
>JBARZF010000636.1:0-2977 GCA_049649675.1 Rivularia sp. (in: cyanobacteria)
TTTCTTTTTTATCGGGGAAAGTTTTTCTAATGGCTTTTTTTTTGAATGTTCAGCTAATCTATTAATTAAAGGTAATGCTCTCAATGATTCTTTTTCTGATGATTTAGAGCTTTGATTGTTTAACTCATTAATTGCATCTGCAATCAACTCACCCTTGCGAATATTTTTTTTATCAACATCTAAAATTTTTTCATATGACTTTTTTTCTTCTAGTAGATTATGAGTATCCGATATATAATTCTTAAACTTTGCCCTTAATTTTTTTCGGATAAAATTTTCACTTATTAATACGTACTTTTTTTCATGGCTTTTCAATTCGCTAGAAGATTCATCTTTTTGTTCTAATAAAGGATTTATTATTTTGGCAGATGCTATCTGATTACTTAAAGCTAACCATATTGAAAAACATGGAATGATGATATACCCTGTAATTTTTCCCGTCATTGTATAACTCGATTGCTTATAAAGTTAGCTTTTACTTAAATAAATTTATTCTTAGGTTTTTTTTATATTTTTATGAATTTAAGTAGTTAATTTACTGATTAATTTATATAGATATAAATTGGAAAATATATACTAGTAACTTCAAAATAATATAATCAATTGCTTCTACGTGTAGCATCAGGATAATTGCGTATTTTGTATACTTACGGCTTAAAACTGCATATAAATACTTGTAAGTTGAATTACTTAAATCTGCTAAATTTTCATAGCTAATAAAAAAGTTCGTAGTAAGAGCTAATAGTCTTTATTTAATGACTAAAGTCTTTACTACGAACAATAAAACGCGCTATTAGCCTTCGCTCGTTAGTACTTAATTATTAGGCTTACTCTTCAAATCCAGCAAAGCTAAATCCTTGAATATTGTTAATTATCCCTTCATCCAGAGAAATTCCTCTAATTAACCCAACCAATTCATCGTTGCGACTTAATCCGCTAACACCATCGTCATCTATATAAATGCCAGTACCTCCACCAGCCGCACCAAGATAGTAATCACTTTCTTCGTTAAAAGAAAGTCGAATCAAATCTTCATCTTGGTTAAAGTCTTCAATTATGGCATAGTCGGATTTACCTACATTGGTATTATCGTCATCGTTGTAAAAACTGCGGTTGCTGTCTCCTAAAACAAAGGTATCTTCACCAGCATTTCCTCTGAGCCTATCGATTTCACCGACACCGAAACTATCAGCATTGAAACCTATTATCACATCGTTGCCGTTGCCACCGAAAAGAATATCGTTACCGCTACCACCGATTAACGTATCGTTTAAATCACCACCGTAAAGTCTATCTCTACCTTCTCCTCCATCAAGTGAATCTTCGCCCTCTTCACCTTTGAGGAAATCATTTCCAGCACCACCAATTAAGGTATCGTCAGCGTCACCACCGTAAAGTCTGTCATTTCCTTCTCCTCCATCGAGTAAATCTCGATCAATTCCGCCGTTTAAATAGTCGTTTCCAATTCCACCGCTTAGAGTATCTTCACCAGCATCACCATAAAGTCTATCTTTACCTTCACTTCCATCAAGTGCATCATCATCGTTTTCGCCGCGTAAATAATCGTTACCGCTACCACCGTTTAGATTATCGTTGCCATTACCGCCGTAAATTCTGTCTTTACCCGCACCTCCATTAAATATATCTTCACCTTCTTTCCCTTTAAGGTAGTCGTTTCCTTCCGAGCCGTTGATTTCGTTACTACCTGCGGTATTTAGGAATTTAATAGAGTTGTTATTACTGAAATCTGGTAGATTCTTAGTAATTGCGTTGCCGTTATCTGTATAGATGGCAAGACTTTGATTTAGAAGCCCATCATACTTAGTTAGTTCACCGTTATCTCTATTTTGTTCTCTTGCTTCTAAAGAAAATTCTCCACCTGCAAAGCCGCCGTAAACACTGACACCATTATTCAGCTTAAAGCCTTTTATAAGTTGACTTCCTGGTGTATAAGTAGTTGGCGCAACCCAAATTTCATCTCCTGATTTGGCACTGGCTAATGCCGATTCTAAACTAGTAAATGCATCATCCCATGAACTACCGTCACCGCTTTTTATAGCTTTGAGGTTTACGTAAATAGCCATGTTTTAAACTTATTTCTGATAACTGATTATTAATCTATTTTCCTCCGTATTTTTGTCATCTATCTTCTGTATGAATACGGGAATATATATGAAAATTTGTCTTTTTAGGGGATTTTTCCGGATTAATGAAGTGATATGAATGAAATTGTCTGTATTAATCTGTTTTAAAATAAATTTTAGAGGAGGAATAAAAAAGGTTGTTAAGCTGATGTGCAGCGGGCATTGTATAAAACAAAATTTTGGAATTATTGTAGTGCGGGCATCTTGCCCGCTAGTACTATACAAATTAAGTGCGTAACAGCTTATTAGTTGATTGTGTAAATTCTGAATGGTTCGTTTTTACTGCAACTGTAGGGAGACGTAGCATTGCTACGTCTCTACATTACGTCAGAATAAATGAAAAGGAATACTAAATTTTAAACTAGATTAAATCCTTGAGTAGAATCACTAATCATACCGGGAGCAAATTTAACTCCTCTAATCACTCCAATTAATTCGTCGTTACGGCTTAATCCATCAACCGCATCGTCGTCAATGTAGATATTTGTACCTCTGCTAGTCGTACCAAAATAGTAATTATCTTCTCCATCGAAAAGCTGAATGGTATCTTCCCCTAGCTTAAAATCTAGAATAAAACCGTAGTCACGTTTACCATTGGTTGTACTGTCATCATCTGCATAAAAAGCACCATTTGCATTACCTAAAACAAAGATATCGGCACCTGCATTACCTTTGAGTCTATCAACTTCACCGACACTAAAAGTAGTAGTATTAACACCTGTAATCATATCGTCACCGTCACCACCTTCAATTCTATCGTTACTGCTACCACCAGTTAAAGTATCGTTTCCATCACCACCATAAAGTCGATCTTTTCCTTCTCCACCCTCAAG
>JBARZF010000637.1:0-2095 GCA_049649675.1 Rivularia sp. (in: cyanobacteria)
TATCCCGCTTTAAGAAACTAGATCTCTCTTTATCTCTTTCCTCCGCGCTCTGTGCGTCTGGGCGGTTTTTTCTCGGTAATCTTCTGCCAGGAAGGGATTAATTTAAAATTTACCCACAAATTAAAGAGACGCTCACAGTATCGCGTCTCTACATCTTCCGATATTACCTAAAATAAATCATAAAGCATGGAATAAGTCAAGCTCTATTATTCATACTTTACATTTTATTTTTTAACGAATGGTGCCTAATATAAAAAGCTTTCAATTGAGAAGGCTTTTAATTACATTTGACCGCTAAAGACAGGCTTTACTTTACGGTCAAACCATTCCCCCAAGTCTTCAGAAATAGTTAAAGCTTTTGGTTTACAACGTTTAACATTAACAATTATATTTTGCGCTCCTTCAAGTTCAAGGTCTTCTACATAGCCTTTGACAGCAGCTTTTGCTTCCGTGCCGTTGAGAAAAGGACCAAAGTAGTAAGTACACTTAGGATTTTGAGTACCAATTTCTACCCACCAAGCTAAGCCAAGGTTCTCAAAAATGTTGGTAACAAATTCTTTGAAAGGATTTCCAATGATGTTCATGGTTTTCGTCTATTACTAAAGTTGATAGTGGTTGTTAAAGAACTATGCTGTCGTTTTTTTGCCTTTACACTTCTTTATACTCTTTTACATATGGTTTTTGGAAGAGGTTTTTCGCAAATTTTCTAAGTTAAGCGTGTTACTCCAGCGTTGACGATAGATTTCGTATAGTGCCATACCTGCTGCTACTGAAGCATTAAGGCTGGGTGTCTTGCCTTGTAAGGGTATAGATACTAAAACATCGCAACACTTTTGTGTCAGCATACTTAAGCCTTCGCCTTCAGAACCAATTACTAAAACAATTGGTGGCCCGTTGAAATTTACGGTGTGTAAGGGTTCGCTCGCAGAACTTGCGGTACCGTAAATCCAGAAACCTGCGGTTTTCAATTCTTCCAAAGCACGACTGAGATTTACGACTCTAGCCACGGGAAAATTCTCTAAAGCTCCAGTTGCTACTTTCATTACGGTAGAAGTAATACCAACAGCCCGACGCTGGGGGATCACTAAACCTTGGGCACCTATAGATTCAGCCGTGCGAATAATCGCTCCCAAATTGTGGGGATCTGTAATACTATCGGCAACAACTATCACTGGTGTATCGGTTACGGATTTCGCCTTTTCGATCAAATCCTGTAAATCAAAATATTCGTAAGGAGCAGTTTGCGCTGCTACTCCTTGATGATTACCATTTTTAGTAATTTGATCTAAGCGTCTGGGTTCTACCTCATCTATAACTGTGCCATTCCCTTTAGCTTGTAAAAGTAAATCGTGAAAACGGTGATCGTAGCGCAAACGAGAAGTAATCCAAATCCGGTTGAGAGAACGTTGGTTTTCCAAGCTACTCAAAACGGAATGACGACCGTAAATTAGGTCGCTAGTTTCTTCGGCTTCTGTAGACGAAGATGATGATGGATATTCAAAATTAGAACGATCCTGACGAGGCTTATTAATTACAGAGTTATAATTTTTATCTTTAGATTTTCCACCGGATGGAGATGGCAAACGCTTGCCTTTCAGTTTTAAAGAAGGCTTCCGGCTCGAATCACCATCAATCTTAATCTTTCTTGGTTGGTTGGTCATATAATTATTTGGTAGAGCTTAGATGTAAGGCATCTTCTCTCACTTTTTTTTAACCGAAGACCGCAGCATTTGTTGACATTCAAGAGTCAGATGTTCAGCTACTACTCCAGAAGGAGTTTTTGCAGAAGCTCGCTCAATCGTTCGGTGTCAGTGAGATATAAATAGCCAATCAAAGTTTCCAGACTCGTAGCCTGTCTGTATATCTGGGGATCTAGACGTTTGGGGCGACCTGTAGCGGCGTTACGACCCCTACGGATAATTTCTAATTCATTACTATTAAGATATGGGTCGAGCAAGTCTAACATTTCTGCCTGCTTTTCGGCTCTTACTTGTGCCACTACCAAGTGGTGGTAGTTTTCCATTCTTCGGGGTGGTAGCAAGTAATATCTCCTGATATACAGTTCGTAAACTGCATCGCCTAAATAAGCAAGAGC
>JBARZF010000638.1:0-3861 GCA_049649675.1 Rivularia sp. (in: cyanobacteria)
CCATTTTCCAAACCAAACTCGATATCAAATCTATCTCGATCCCAATCCAGAGAGCGAATTGCCGTAGTATCGTCAGCAATTTCAGCAGTCTGCATAGTGAGTTTTTTCGCGATATCGGTAACTGCTACCATAATTCGTCTCCTTAATAGATTTTTAATAAGTGAGTATTTATGCCTCAACTTCTATTGTGACACGAGTTAATTGTAAAACTTTCTCAATATATCTATAGGTAGAGTTTGGGAATTGGGGATTGGGAATGGGTAATGGGTAATTGGTAATTGTTCTTGTAGGGGAGGCAAATTGGGGTGTAGATTTTCTTCCCCCAATATTGCCGTTGTGTTAGACGCACGATTATGTTTTGAATTTACAGGCTAATTTGATTTTCGTAAGGCCGCACCATCGGCGATTGCGAAGAAAACAGAATAATTGATTAATTAAAATTGAATAATATTACCTAACAACAAACTCTACTCCGCGTTAACCTCCGCGTCACTTTGCCTTTTTCAATAATTCTGTAAGTATCAGATTGCTGACTTGTTTTCCAAACACGGCGATATTGCTTGTGAAACAAGATTTTCGGATCAAAAATGGTGCGTGACGCTATCAAGGAAAGTTATTTTTTCTTAGATGAACAGTCGCAGCGTCACACACCCTACAATTGTAATTACTTCCTCTCCGCGCACCTCCGCGTTAACCTCCGCGTACCTTTGCGTTTAAAAAGTGTTCTCAAATCCCTCAAAAAACTGGCTAGCATTAATAATCGGAAACTCCCGCTTACACTGGGGTTTATTCAACCAAGAAACTCTTATAAAAGCTTGGGATACCAATTATTTATCTTCCCCCTCTCCTCCTTTCCCCCCTCTGTTCATAGCTTCCGTAGTTCCCAGTCAAACAGAACTTTGGCAAAATTACCCCAACGTCAACTTTATTACCCTTAACGAAATACCTTTAAAAAACTTATATCCCACATTAGGAATCGATCGCGCCTTATCTTTACTTGGTGCTGGCGAAACCTGGGGTTTCCCCATACTAGTAATTGATGCGGGAACTGCACTTACTTTTACAAGTGCCGATAATCACCGAAATTTAATTGGCGGCGCAATTTTACCAGGATTGGGTTTACAATTTTCAACTCTTACCAACAAAACCGGGCAATTACCAAACGTCGAATTACCGCAACAGCTTCCACCACGATATGCAGTAAATACTTCAGAAGCAATTCAAAGCGGAATAATTTACACAATACTTGCAGGAATCAAAGATTTTATTGCAGCGTGGTTACAAGATTTCCCTGAAAGTAAAATTGCAATTACAGGTGGCGATCGCACTTTATTATTTAATTATCTAAAATCCCAATATCCCCAAATCGCAGCGCAAATAATCGTAGAACAAAATTTAATTTTATGGGGAATACAAAAAACAGTTAAAGAAACCTAACCCCTAACCCCTTCCCTACTAGGGAAGGGGAACAAGAATACTAAAAACCCCCATTCCCTGGCAGGGAAGGGGGGCAGGGGGGTTAGGTTTTAGGATTTTTAAAATAACAATTTACGTTTAAACAACAAACCCGCACCAACAATTCCAAAAGCAAACAAAGTTAAACTAGAATTACCTTCAGGAACGGAAGCAGTTTTAGCTGTAATATTAGAACTTGTAAAGAACTCGCGGTTAACTTCTAAACTTTGGGTTTCGGGATTAAAATCGAAGAATTCAATCCTTTCTGTAGAATACGAATTTACATCATCGGAAAGTTCGGGAAGCTGGGAAACATCACCCGTATAAAATATAGGAATGCTGAAATTACAGCTAAAAACTCCTTCGGAACATTCAGATGGATAAACAACACCGCTTAAAGTTGTTCCCGCAGGAAATAGGGCACCACCAGGAGGAGGAGTTACGGGAGAATCGGGAGGAGGTGGAGTTGGATTGGTAAGTATTTGATAGTCAGCAGTTTCGCCATCAAAATTCAAACCGCGCTCTGGTACAGATAAATCGAAGTCAGAAACAGCATTACTATATAAAATGCCCGTACCAAATCCAAAATCTGCCGGTACATCAGAAGCTACAGCGTCAGTATCTAAAGTAAATAAACCGTTTACGCCATTTTCGTTTTCAAAGCTAAAGTCTAATAAAGCAGCTTCTGCTCGCGTAATTCCTCCGCTTCCCAAAGTCAAGGATATTACCCCACCAGCAGCTATTATTAATTGCTTAATTTGCATATATTTTATTCATAAACATGAATAAATTGGATTATTGCCGATATTGTTATTTAATCATGTATTAATTATGCAAAAAATAAGCTTATCGTTGTTTTATTTGATTTTTATTTATTAATTTGCTTTAATTACCTATCAATTTCCATAGCAACCTAATTGGTAATTGATAATTGATAATTGATAACTCCTAACTCCTTTTAATAAAAGCTCTAATTTCTTTCGCTACATTAGAAGGAGACGATTGAGGTAAATTATCTTTCTCATCAGCAATTATTTTCAACTTTGCTTGAGGAGTAAGTCTGGCGTAAGTTTGACTCCTTGTTAAAGCATCTGGCGTATCTTTTTCACCTTGCAATATCAAAACCGGAATTTGGATTAAATCCAATCTTTCTTGTAATAATTCCGCTTCAATTTCTGGAAACTGACGCTGATACAATAATTGACTTGCCGTTGGATTTTCTAATAATATCCGTCTTTGCTGTAAATCTTCTTTTATTTTGGTTTCCCAACCAAGCATTTTCGCTAAGGGACGAAATATTTGTAAAAGCCTAAAAAGAAATAATGGTCTTTTTATTAAACGTCGCGTTTTTTGCCAGCGTTTCTCAAATCCATCAATTTCTACACCTTCTGGAGATAATAATATTAAACCTTGAACTTTCTCGGGATAATTTAAAGCACAACTAGCTGCAATCCATGCTCCTAAAGAATGTCCTGCTAAATACACTTTTCCTAATTTTAAAGCTTGTAAAAACTCTAATAAACAATCAACGTGCAAATCAATTGTATGATGAACGTCGGGATATTCTGACTCGCCAAATCCAAACATATCTGGTGCAAAACAATGAATTTCTCGCGATATCAATTCCATTGTCGATACCCATTCACTGCTATCGCACCAAGCACCGTGCAAAAAAACTACCGGAGTACCATAACCAACTTCACGCCAAAATAATAACCCTTGAGAAAGCTTTCTCCGAGAGTTACGAAATAACATCGTACTCATATTGAATTTTATAAAGGTAGTTTACTTTAAGGGATTTGAGATTTTAAACTAAATCCAAAACCTCTTTCTTTGGATATTAGTACATAGTTTTATGCCAGTATTGTCAAGTTCTTTAAATAATCTTGCAACTGGCGATAGTGGTCGTGAGACATCGGTTCATCTGGTAAAGAGTTGCGATGAAAAGCTTGTATTTCACTAGCTTCTAAAGTGTCTTGAATCTCCATCTCTCCCTTTACTTCCGCTTCCGCTACTACACAAATTGAATGGATTCTAGGGTCCCTATCTGGTGCTGAGTAAACTCCAACTAAACGTCGAATTTTCACTAACTCCAATCCGGTTTCTTCCATTAATTCACGTCGAATTGTGGTGGGAACATCTTCTCCCCAATCGACCATTCCACCGGGCAAAGACCATAAACCGTTGTCTCTTCGCCGAATTAATACAATTCGTCCATCGGGTAATATCGGAATGACACTTGTTCCCGTTATCGGATGACGGAAAATAATACCCAGAATCGTTTGTCCATAGCGCCATAAAGTCCGTGTGGACTGTACGGCTGCACCAAATAAAGCAGCAACGTTCAATGTTCAAATTTATGTGTTGTACTTACTTATTCTGACCCACACTCATTTATACAACTAC
>JBARZF010000639.1:0-2612 GCA_049649675.1 Rivularia sp. (in: cyanobacteria)
GCTGTTGCGATGATGAAATCTCCGGGAGCTAATTTGAATTGGTTATCGGGTGGAGTATTTTTTGCAGCAAGCATCGGGTTAATTGGTTGGGCAATTTGGGAATACAACTCCAACATTGACCTTGGTATTGATTCAACTGAGGCTCCAATTACACCTCTTACCCCATCTATACCCGAAATCGACAGTCAAAAATTAAACGATGATGTTGCAATCCCCGACATGGAACCAATTCAATCCCAGCAATATGAAAGTGTTAAGCCCGAATTTCAAAACTTAGTTCAATTTCGTCGTCGTACTGCCGACGGTAGCGTGCCGATAACGCCCGAACAATTCAAGAATGCTTTAGAAGAAGAAGATTATTGGACTGACAAATAGGAGATAATTCATGGCAAACAATAGACGTAGAGATTTTAACGTTGACTATTCTCAACCCGGTCAATTAGCAACACAGCAGCAATTATCGCAAATGTTGCAACAAGCGAGTCAACAGCAATATCAGCAACCGACTATCAACGTAGAACCGTCATCGACAGGTTACGAGCAACAACCCGTTACAGTACACCACGTAAATAGACCAAACGTGCAACGAGTACCGGAGATTCATATTCCTGTTACCGATATTTGGAGAGCAGACCGTTTTCATCCGCACAACAATCTCCGGTACTTTTGGTATATCTTTTACTGGCTCAAGGACGTTATTGCTTCTCCCGTAGGTATTGCCATCGTAATGATATGGCTGGCAATTGGTGGAATTAACTTTATGCTCAATGGTAATTATTCAGGACCTGGTTATGTACAGAATAGAGAGATTAAATTAACGCCGGAGAACTTGCCCAATCTAACTCCAGTTGTGGATTTGGTTGACTAATGTTTGTCCGCATTACATTTTGGCTGGTACTATGCTTATTCTTTGCTGATGTAGCCCAACCTGGATACTTAAAGTTTTGGCAGCCTAATATTAAACTATCCAATATTGATGTCAGGTTGCCGAGACTAAATAATAAAAAGACTTCCACAACACCTTCTCAAAAACCGGATTGCTCCCTTCCTGACAATGACCTAGAAGCAGTTCTTCAAGCTAGATTTGGCTGCCACAATGCGACTCCTGATGAGCCACAAACTTCGTTTGAATGATTTTAGTAGTACTACCGATACGAATACAAAAGGATCTGCGGTAGTAAATCCAATTTCCCCTAATTGGAAATATGGTTTTTCTACTTTGGTTTTATGTATGGCGATCGCGTTTCCCCAATTTTCTGGATGGGTTGAGTCTCAACTCCCGATTCGATTACTCCAACAACTTGCAAAAACTACGAATAACGTGACCGAATCAGAAAGTACAGCTTTTCCCACGATAAAAGGTTCACCTATCACGAGCGGCTTTGGTTGGAGAATTCATCCCCTTACTGGAGAACGTAAATTTCATTCCGGTATTGATTTTAAAGCTGATGAAGGTACTCCAATTTATGCTTTTGAAGCAGGCTTAGTTGAGTTTGCTGGTTCCAGAGGTGGTTATGGTAAAGCTGTTATCATCAATCACGGTGCGGGAAAGTCAACCCTTTACGGTCATGCGAAGGCGCTTTCTGTAAGAAAAGGACAACGAGTTGTAACAGGACAAATGATTGGGGAGGTGGGAAGTACGGGATTTTCCACCGGACCGCATTTACATTTTGAGGTGAGGCTAAATAATAAGCCAGTAAACCCGCGTCCCTATCTACAGCAACGCCGAAGATAAAAAAATGATTCGTCCCCATCACCTCACAATCTTATCTTTATTAATCCTGTCCTCCCCTTTATTTGGATTATCAATCAATCAAGGTTTCAGCTACATAGATAGGAATAATGCTGAAAAACTGTTTGCTAATGTTGAAAGTCCCGGTAATGTTGCTATTTGTCGCGCTGAAGGAAATTGTGACGATAATGGTAAATTTACTTCATTATATTATGGTCATATTGACCCATCAAAACTAGGTGGTAAGCGAGTATTAAACCAAGGTTTTTGTAGCGACTACGGTAAAAGTAAAGCGGGTGATATTGATGGTGCAAATCGCGGCTGTTTGCGTCGAATAAAATCTCGTTTGCCGCTATTAACTAAATTATTTCAACAACATAATATTGATACAAGTGAACATACTGCTGCCTATATAAATGCTGTTGATTTGTGGAATCAAGCAGCACCTAGAGTTAGCAATAATTTCCCTCAACTTTATGCAGCTAATATAAAAAAAGGATTAGATAAAGAAAGTGCTATTCGTCGTTCCCGAATTGATGCATTCAACTTAAGTGCGTCCGGCTTATTCAACATTTGTAGTAAAGAACCATATTACATATCAAGGCTTGCTGTTTATCCTCGAAATTCAACGCAATGGAAGCGTGGATGCATTGACATTGACCAAAACCGCAGACGATTGGCAATCAATGAAATATTAACTAATCGCGGAGTAATTTAGTCATGGAACTTGATAATTCTATATACCAAGCTATAGTTCATGCTCGTGATGCAGGAATGGGTAAAAATGAGATATTAGAAACAACTATTGCCAATTTACCCGATAAATTGCACGATAATGCGATTGCTATTATTGATAGTTTAGATTTTGATGTTGAGCAAC
>JBARZF010000640.1:0-41569 GCA_049649675.1 Rivularia sp. (in: cyanobacteria)
CCTTGAGGAGTCGGCGTTTCGCGTTTCTCTCTCTCAGGCACTTATACATAGTACCGAGAGAACCTATTCGTGTCAACTCTTTTTCCAAAGTTTTTTGGGAGTAGTTTTTTTCTGGTCGCTATAATCCTTACACTGCAATAGCTTTAAGCGATTTTTTTTTTGAATTTTTTTTGAAAAACCCCTTGATGGGAATGAAATTTGTTGGTTTGGGAGCCATCGAGGGTAATCTCATTATTGAATTTTGATTTTAAGTTGGTGATTGAAAGGCGAAATTTAGGCTTAAACGTATTAAGCAGATGGTTTAAACCGTTCTTAAACGAACAAAGTTGTTCATCGCGGACTATATATATAAGAATTTGTTGGTTTAAACGAGCGGTTGAAGCTACATCTATAATAGGCAGAATCGCCTTCAAGGACTATAGCTAGTGCTTGATGTGGAATAATTTAGTATTGATGAACTAATCAATCAACTGAACTGCCTTATGAGACAGAAATTAAATATAGTGACTTTGGGAGTTAAAGATTTAAAGTGCTCTCTAGGGTTTTACAAAGATGGGCTGGGGTGGGAGCCATCAAGCGCTAGTACAGAAAATATTGCTTTTTTTCAGATGGGTGGTGTTGTGCTTTCTCTTTATCCACGAGAGAAGTTGGCTGAAGATGTAAAGACTAACTCTGGTGGTAGCGGATTTTCTGGAATCACTCTTGCTTACAACGCAAAAGGGGAAGCAGAGGTAGATGAAGTACTTAAAAAGGTAGAAGCTTTGGGAGCAACTATTGTCAAAAAAGGCGAGAAAGCTTTTTGGGGTGGTTACAGCGGATATTTCACGGATTTTGACGGACATTTATGGGAAGTTGCCTGGAACCCGTTTTTTGAGTTTGATGAGTCGGACAATCTCGTACTACCTTAAAAATAGGAAACGCCAAATTTAGCAAAACAATTTTTCATGGAAACCATATCGGCTGTATTGCCTCCATTTATTATTTTGGATAATCATCTTAAAGAGTGGTTGCAAGAAGATATTGGTAGAGGTGATCGCACTACGCAATCTCTGCTAAGTCAAGGTGAAGCGGAAGGTACGGCACGGTGGGTAGCCAAAGCTAATGGTGTGGTGGCTGGATTACCTATTGCTGGTAGAGTATTTCAACTTTTAAACGAAAAGGTTGATTTTACTGCGTTGGTGAAGGAAGGAGAATTTTGCGAGCCGGGGAAAGTTATAGCTCAGATAAAAGGTTCCCTTGATGCTTTGTTGACGGGGGAAAGAGTTGCTTTGAATTTGGCGATGCGTTTGAGTGGGATTGCAACGCTGACTCGGAAGTATGTTGAAAAAATTGATAATTTACCTACTTTATTTGTAGATACCCGCAAGACTACACCAGGTTTGAGGATTTTAGAAAAATACGCTACTCAAGTTGGTGGTGCTATTAACCATCGGATGGGTTTGGATGATGCGGTGATGATTAAAGATAATCATATTGCTGCTGCGGGTGGAATTGGGAAAGCAATACATAAAATTCGTTCCCGGATTCCTTATCCTTTGACTATAGAAGTAGAGACAGAAAATTTAGAACAAGTAAAAGAAGCTTTGGAAAATCGAGCCGATATTATTATGTTGGATAATATGAAGCCGGATATGATGCGGGAGGCTGTGAAAGTTATTCTTCAGCATAATAGTAGAGTGAAAATCGAAGCCTCCGGTAACGTTACACTGGAAACTATCCGCGCTATTGCTGAAACAGGAGTTGACTATATTTCGAGTAGTGCGCCGATTACTCAGTCAAAGTGGTTGGACTTAAGTATGAAAATCATTTAAAATTTTGGATTTTAGATTTTGGATTTTGGATTGAGAATAATCAATTGCTTACAATCATATCTACCGATACAGCGATATTTGGAAATGGTAACGGGCAAATTGTCCCTTGGGCTATTGTAGATTTTGAAGCGTATTCCCCGTCTGATGGTTCCCGAAATACAATTAATTGTCTTTTTTTGAGATTTACTACCCAATATTCAGCAATTCCGGCTTCAGCGTAGATTTTTGTTTTCGTTTCTAAGTCTTTTTCTAAGCTGGAATTGGAATATTCAATCAACCAAAAAACATTTTCAGGATAAGGATGATGTTCTAAATATTCGCGCCCTAAAGGTTTAACTATAGCAATATCGGGTTCGGGTTCGGAATTATTTGGAAGTGTAATTGGCTTTTCTTGGCGAATCATTGCTTCATCACCTAATAATCGAATTAAATATACTCCAGCTTCACTACTAAAATAAGCGTGTGGTTCCCCTTCTGGTGACATCTCTACAATTTCTCCCTTCAATAATTCCACGCGACGATTATCAAATATTCCCGCAGAAATCATTTGGTGATATTCTTCTATCGTCCATTTGGCTAGAGTTACTGTCATAGTTAGTCTCCCATACAACCAGGCAACTTAATCGCGTTCTATGTGATATTTTATCTAAATATATTGTTGACAGCTTTGCTTTATTTAACAAGCTGCAATTTTGCAATCATTGGAAAATGATCTGAGCCTGCTTCTCTACCAACATAAGCTTCAACGGTTTTAATATCTTCGGTATGCCAAATGTAATCAATTCTTCCCACAGGAAAAAATCTACCTCGAAACGTATGCCCGAAACCCGATCCTGCTTGATGAAAACTATCGCTCATCGCATTTTGCATTTGAGAATAAGTTTCTGATGTATCTGTAAAATTACAGTCGCACATTACTATTACTGGCTCATCATACTG
Organism: Rivularia sp. (in: cyanobacteria); assembly: GCA_049649675.1. GTDB lineage: Bacteria > Cyanobacteriota > Cyanobacteriia > Cyanobacteriales > Nostocaceae > Rivularia. Next base: position 2,751 of record JBARZF010000640.1, read on the forward strand.
TTTCACAATCTTGCTTAAATAAGATACTTCCGCAGCACGACTTTTATACCAATAATCAGAAAGTTTCAAGAATTGACGTGTTGGATAACTTGGAGTCAAATGTGCGACTATTGCTTCCAAGGGTTCTCCATTATTTAAACGAAGCGTTACTTGAATTCCTCGCTGTATGGGTGGTGCTGGTAAAGTTATAAATTTGTCAATGGGAAAGCGGCTTAAAATTCCGACGTTATGAGAAAGTTCAACGGGATGAAAAGCGCTATAAGGATAATCTGAAGCAAAACGTTTCTTTAAGGTAGGTGCAGTTTGCGATCGCACTTCTTGTAAACCGATAATATCGGGTTTGTTTTCAGCAACCATTTTGGCTATTGAATCATAATCATCATTATTAAAAAGCATATTGAATGTCATTGCTTTTATGGTTGGTTGATTTTGAGTAACGGGAGCCGATAAAGAAGGAAGAAAAAACGAACCGTACAAACCAATAAACAAACCTAAAGGAAAACAAAGCCCACAAAGTAAGCGCCATTTCCGAAATAACAGCGCAAAGGGTAAGTATATAATTAATGGAACGAAAATATATAGAGCTACAGTGTTAATTAACGCCAACCACCATAAACTATCGAAGAAAATGTTGCGTAATAAAATCCACAGACAAAATAAAACGACGTAAAGCCATCCAAGATTAGAGATAAATTTAGAAATACGCATAAGAAATTTAATATAAGGCTTATTGGTTTTCTATAGATTGTTATAATCTACTTTATTTAAAATAATTTTAATAGCATTTAAAATAACTTCTGGACTATCAACCCAAACAAAGTGGTCGCTTTTGGGTGCTTCGAGTTGGATACAATCGCTAGATAACTTTAGTAATTCAGCGTGCATTTTTTCTCGCAGTTGATTTGCAGCTTTTAACGGTAAAGCAAAAGTCCATATAGAAGGCTTGAAGAAAGAAGCGGCTTTGATACTAACTATAGGTAATGCACCAAATTGATTTGCTTTACTCACCTGACGAGCGCTAACATCAAGAGTTAATATTTCCTGAGTCATCGTAATCCAATGTTTAGCTCGACAAAAACAACGCTTAATTGAATTGAAAGAATCTTGAGGAAATTGGCGTAATTCTGGCTTGATAAATTCAAATGCTCCAATTGTTTTTAGCAAGCGGATAATACCAAGAATTGAACTTAAAATTGACATCAAAAACCCGGAAGCAAAGAAAAGCTGCAATATTTTTAAACTCAAAGGCATATTCAGCATTCCGGTTTCGTGAAGTCCATCTGTAAGTACCATTCCGACAACTTTTCCAGGATATTTATGTGCATACAGTCGCACGTTATAACTGCCAAAAGAATCTCCTACTAAAATATATGGTGGTTCAATTCCAGCATTATTTAAAAGAGTATCTAGTTCCTTAACAATTTGTTCGCTGCTTCTTTGGTGAGTGCTGCGTTTGCTCCAACCATATCCAGCGCGATCGTAGATGCATACTCGTGCGATTTTAGCAATAGATTCGATTAATAAATAACCTTCAATTCCTCCCAAACTATGGTCTAATACTACTGTTGGAAGAGACTCACCCATCGTATATAAATGTAATTTATAGCCACCGACATCAATAAGTTGACCTGGAGGAGATTTTTTATCTTCAATCCAGGTTGCTATAGTTTGATAGATAGTTGTTGTAATTAGGATAAGATAATCTATCGGAATATCCATTTATGTGACAATTTTTGTTTTTTCATGCAATATAGCTTAGAGTTACTATACTTGAAAAGTAATTGCCTTCTGATTTACTACATAAACTCAAGATTCAAATGAAGCCCTATATCGAAGTAATTGGACAATCCAAATTTATTCAAACAGTAAAAGAATATGTTGCCGATATTAATATCATAGTGCGTGCTACGAAAGCTGAAATTGCCCTTGATGAAGCGATTAGTTTACGCAATCGCTGTATTGAAACTTTGCTATCAAATGGCTTAAAAGAATCTGAATTAAAAGAAGGTGGTATAGAAGTATGGCGAGATTGGTTTGCTCGTAGAAAACAAAAAGTAGGTCAAGAAGCTTCTCAAAAAATAATTATATGTTGTTCAGAGATTGCTCGTTTAATACCAGCTTTATCTGCTTTAGAGCGATTATTTGATAACCAGCGCTATACATTTACACTAGATATGCGTCAGCCGGTATTCAGCGCAAATTTAGAAATACAAGAAAAAGCAAGAAGCGAAGCTATTCAAAATGCTTTTTCTCATGCAGAACTTTTAGCAAAAAGCGCAAATATTGAAATTAAAGATGTATCTCAAATTGAAGAAATCTCTGATATTACCGGAGCTTCAGGAGTTTATGGTGATGCTATTGGGGGAGGTTACATGATGATGGGAGTAGCGGGGGAATCGTCAAGTGATGATGAGAGCTACGCAAACCTTGATAATGCAACTCGTCAAATCAAAGTTCGATATCGAGTTCGTTTTTCGGTAAAAGCGAAGTAATTCTATATAAAATAAAGGTTCAACATGGAATCTCACATCGAAGTCATCGGAGAATCTAAATATTTAGAAACAGTACAAAAATATGTTGCCGATATCAATATAATTGTGTGGACAAATCGCACGAAAATTCCTTTAAATGAAGTTACAATTCTACGCAATCTTTGTATTGAAGCTTTATTATCAAATGGTTTAAAAGAATCTGAATTAAAAGAAGGAGGCATGGATGTACGGGAACGCTCTTTAAATCGTAGGAGAATAAGACAGGAAGTAAAGCAGAAAATTACTGTTTCTTGTTCCGATCTATCTCGTTTAGTACAAGCTGTATCTACATTAGAGAAATTATTCAAAAAACCCCGCTATTCATTTACTTTGGATATGCGTCAGGCTATATTTAGCGCAAGTTTAGAAGTTAAAGAGGAAGCAAAAAAAGAAGCGATTAAAAATGCTTACTGTCATGCCAAACTTTTAGCAGAATCAGCAAATATTGAAATTGAGAATGTTACTCAAATTGAAGAAATGATTCCAATCATAGGAGAATCCGGATCTAATCATGAGTTAGGAGATATAGTTGTCACGACATCAAAAAGCGATCCAAATTATCGAAATCTCGAAAATGCTGTTCGCGAAATAACGATTCGATATCGAGTAAATTTTGCAATTAGATCGTTGTCTGATACAGTGCGATTAAATACAACTGATTTTAGTTAAAAACCCCGTGTTAAATCGCTTTTTTATATCAAGCTGGATAAGTAAATATGGCTCTTCAGTACTTAGTATGCCAAAAGTATAGTTAATCAAGATAAAATAGCGGAAAAATAACTCGTTGGAAGAGGGAATTGAACTACCGCTACGCTCTATTCAATTGCGTATAGACGGGCTTATGATTAGCTCATAAAAACCATTAAATACTATAGCCCGCCTATACGCCGCTACGCTAATTGAATAGTAGTTCAATTCTTAAATTATCGAAGTAGATGAATACAAAATAATTAATTTTTATTAATATTGTTTGACTGATAATACTAAAAAACTGTTTTATTAAGTAAATAGAGAATTGCTGTTATAGGTGGGTGTATTTAGAACTATGATTTCAAAAAAAGGAATTAAACTATTAACAGAACTTATTAATATAGAAGGAATAAAAGTTGTATCGCATCGTCAATATAAAGGAATAGGAATAATTTTACAGATTGAGTCAACTAGTTTAGAAGGTATCTGTCCTCGTTGTGGGGCAAAAAGTCATAAATTACATTACTATTCACAAATATATTATTAAAGATTTACCTTTAGGAGAAAAAAAATTATTTTTAGAAATAAATAGACGACAATTTAAATGTAATAAATGTACAAAACCATTTAGCGAAGATTTAGATTTTGTAGATAGAAGAAGAAAATATACTAAAAGACTTGCAAATAAAATTATACAACAAGTATTAGATTCCGATATTCATAGTGTAGCAAAAAAAGGGATTGTAACGACAGATGAAATAGAAAGAATGCGAAAAGACGCATCAAATAACTTTGAATTGGCTAAACCATTAAACTTAAAAAGGCTTGGTATTGATGAAATAGCATTGGTTAAAGGTAAAGGCAATTATTGTGCAGTATTAGTAGATTTAGATAGGTCTAAATTACTTGCAATATTAGAAGGAAGGACACAAGAAATAATCAGGAAATTGCTAAATTCATGGGGAGAAGAAGTGTTACAGAAAATAGAAGAAGTAAGTATAGACTTATGGCGGGGTTACAAAAACATAGTTAATGAATTAATTCCAAATGCACAAGTTGTCGCAGATAGATTTCATGTAATGACACAAATAAATAAAGAGTTAGATTCAGAACGTAAACGAAAAAAAAGAAACATAGAAGATTTTATTAAAAAGAATAAATCACGTCTAAAAAAGCAAGATAATCTGAAAATTTTAGATGGATTAAATAAAAGTAAATACGCTTTATTAAAAAACGAAAAAGACTTAAATGAGGAGCAGAGAACGAAACTAGCTCAAGTGAAAAAAGTTTCTCCTACTCTTAAATTAATGCATGGTTTGAAAGAAAAAATACGAACTATTTTTAATGAAACAGATGATTGGTTGACAGGATTATTTAAAATAGGTACATGGTTATCTAAAGCAAAAAAATGTTTTCCAGTTAGTCAGAAAACAATTATTAGATGGTTAGATGAGATAATCGCTTACTTTGATAACGGTACAAGCAGTGGTGTTGTAGAAGGAATTAATAACAAATTGAAACTTATTAAACGATCGGGATATGGATTTAGAAACTTTGATAATTTTAGGGTTAGGTGTTTACTAAACTGGCACTTCATTTATTGAATTAGCATACTAAGTACTGAAGAACCGTAAATATTTTCACCAGCAACTATATATATAGATGTACCAAACCGCCAGCAAAGAATACTAAGCGGTAGAATACATCAGTCAGATGTCATATTGTAGAATTTTGAGTCAGTTATAAAGTCTCGAAATTAATTAATATGCTTTTTTGTATTTCTGAAGAGTAAGCAGTAAGCTTTAGAGAAATAATAGATATGAACGCTACACAAGAACATCTAAAACAACAGTTAAAACTGGCTTTAGGTAAGGCTTTTGGAGATGAATACGTTAATACCGATCCAATTTTGGTTCCTGCGTCAAATCCTAAGTTTGGCGATTTTCAAGCAAATATGGCTTTGTCTTTAGCGAAGAAATTGGGACAAAAGCCGAGAGATATTGCACAGCAGGTAGTTGATAATCTTGATGTCTCGGATATTTGCGAAAAACCTGAAATTGCTGGCCCCGGTTTTATCAATTTACGGTTACAAACATCATACCTTGAAGCACAGTTAAATTCGATTCAAACCGATTCACGTTTGGGAGTGCCTACCGCAAAGCAGCCTAAACGGGAAGTTGTGGATTTTTCCAGCCCGAATATTGCTAAAGAAATGCACGTCGGACATTTACGCTCTACTATTATCGGTGATGCGATCGCCAGAATTTTAGAATTCCGGGGACATGATGTAATCCGCTTAAATCACGTTGGTGATTGGGGTACGCAATTTGGAATGTTAATTACCAATCTCCGGGAAGTTTCACCAGAAGCTTTGACTACTGCGAATGCTTTGGATATTGGAGATTTAGTTAATTTTTACAAGCAAGCCAAAAAACGGTTTGATGAAGATGAAGATTTTCAAGAAAAGTCACGAAATGAAGTTGTAAAATTACAAGCGGGTGCGGAAGATACTATTCGCGCTTGGAAGTTACTTTGCGAACAATCCAGACAAGAGTTTCAGCTAATTTACGATTTGCTCGATATTAACGTAGAAGAAAGAGGTGAATCTTTTTACAATCCTCTGTTACCGGAAGTAGTGAAGGATTTGGATAAAACGGGATTGTTAGAAGAAAGCGACGGTGCGAAAGTTGTATTTTTAGAAGGGTTTAAAAATAGAGAAGGCGAACCCTTACCATTAATTGTACAAAAAACCGATGGCGGTTATAACTACGCAACAACAGATTTAGCCGCATTACGTTACAGAATACGGAAAGACGAAGCTAAAAGATTAATTTATGTCACCGACGCTGGACAAGCTAATCATTTTGCTGGTGTTTTTCAAGTAGCAAACCGGGCTAACTGGATTCCCGAAGATGTAGAAATTGTTCACGTACCCTTTGGTTTGGTATTAGGAGAAGACGGGAAGAAATTAAAAACCCGCTCTGGGGAAACGGTTAGGTTACGGGATTTGTTAGATGAAGCAGTTTCTCGGTGTCGTAATGATTTAGAAACAAGGTTGAAAGAGGAAGAAGGAAGAGAAGAAACAGAAGAATTTATTACTAACGTTGCCAAAGTTGTGGGAATTAGCGCGGTAAAATATGCCGATTTGAGTCAAAACCGTACTGGTAGTTATAAATTTAGTTTTGATAAAATGCTTGCGCTTAAGGGTAATACCGCACCTTATATGCTTTATGCTTATGCAAGAACTCAAAGTATTAGCCGTAAAGGTGAAATTGACTATCAAAACTTGGGCGAAAATATTAAAATTATGCTCAAGGAAGAAGCCGAATTTACTTTAGCAAAACATATATTGCAGCTAGATGAAGTTATTGCTGAAGTAGAACAAGAATTGCTTCCTAACAGATTATGTGAATACCTTTATCAATTGAGTGAAAAATTCAATCAATTCTTTGAAAATTGTCCGGTATTGAAATCGGAAGAGCCTGTTAAAACATCGAGGTTAGCATTATGCGATTTGACAGCGAGAACTTTGAAATTAGGTTTGAACTTGTTGGGAATTGAGGTTTTGGAAAGGATGTAGTTATTATTAGCGTTTTCAGAAACCCGGTTTCTTGAAGAAACCGGGTTTCTAAAATACTTCGATTCAGTTTTTATCTCAATTCTTCCACAATTCCCAACATTAACTGTACTGCTTCAAAATACTTTCGTACTGGTGCAAATTTAAGCATACTTTTAAATAAGTTTGGCTGAAATATTCCTTCTGGGTACTCGATGGCAATATATATCATGTTATCTACAAAGGAAAGATAAATATTATTATTATTTTTTTTGTGAAACCGAACCAGCTTTTCTATTAAGTTTGAAGATAAAATTTTACTTGCTTGAAGTTGGTCTTTACAATAAACTGTAAATAATGAATTAAATTCTGTATCAAGTATCTCTGTTTCTGATGACTTTGGTCTAATTACTGTTAAAGCTTGAGATAATTGATTAGATTTAGCCGTAAAAAATAATCCTTTGAAAACTTTGGTATTATAACTTTTATTTTTTAGCTTATCAATTTGTAAAGGCTGAAAATCTATACTTTTACCTCGTATCATTCTGTTTAATACATAAGGTATTACTTTAAAGAATCGGAAAGCGAATAATGTCATTGCGGCAAAAAATGAGATTACGGTGACTGATGATTTTACGCCTTGCTTTCTATTGATATTAAAAACTTTTGTCCAAGGATGGTTGTTTAAAGAATTAATATTGATAGTTGCCAATTTTATATCTATATCATTTATGCTTCCACTTATTAAATGATTTTGCTCTATATAATTTGGTTCTAGCAAACCATTCAAAAGCTGACTTTTACGTATACGATCGAGAGTTTGTTTATTGTCTGCTTCCGAAGATGCGGTTGATATAGTTAAGTTTTGGTTTATGTCAATAAATTGATATATTTTGTGAATTATCCGATCTTCAAATTCGTAAGTAAAGGCTTTGAATGCAGAATCATAAAATAATAGATAGATAATTAAGGATAGTGGAATCAAAAATAAAGAAACAAAAGAAGGGAATCGTAAGAAAAATAATAATATTGCAACAGCAGTAATACTAAAAACAATGATTGTTAGGATTGCTTGCTTTCGTCTCGTTTCAAACACTTTTAAATCCTTAAGTAAGCTTTGTAGATAAAACTGCTTGAATTCATAGAGTGTTTTTAACCGAAAGGGTTTGAAAGAAGTTTCTAAAATTGTATCTTGAGATTGCGTATCTATGACAGCAGATGAATTTTCAATATTTGCTGTTGCTAAAGATAAATCTAGATTTTTAATTGAATTATTCGGTAGAGTTTCGCGAAATAAATCATTAAAAAGTAACTCTCGTGCCCATCTTTGACTGGGTTTATCGTCGCTGGTTATTAGTTTTATGCAAAGTGAAATAGCAAGCTTTAACTCTCCACTGTTTTGATAAAAATTAACTAAATATTTACTAGCTTGTAAATATTCTCTGCTTCCCGGTGAAACATTTTCACAGTATTCTTCAAATATATCGAATGCTTCAGCGTAATTTTTATCTAGCAAGGCATTATATCCTTGTTGATAAAGAATAGATGCTTGTGTAGAAGTTAATAATTCCGTTTCATCTCCTAAATAACTTTTTCTTACCCATTCTTTTTTTGACAAGGAAGATAGATATTGATTTGCAAGTAATCGAGTTACATAATGCTTGCTGTTGAGAAGTTGATTGCAAAGCGCGATCGCATTTTTTGATTGTCCGTTAAGATGGTAAGCTTCAATTAATAAAACTTGTCCGTAAAGATGTTCTTTGGTATTAAATTTTAGACTTTCGCAAGCTGTTTCTAAAGTTTCTACAACATGAGAGTTACTTCCAAATTCTAAATAGTCATTTATTGATCGCAATATCAATTTTGCAGATTGACTATCCCAAAGCGGTTGATTGTCACTCTCGATGACTTCTTGAGGTAGCGATTGATAAGCTTCTGGGGATAGATAAGCAAGTACCCGTTTAGCCCATTTTTTGATTTGAGGATGTCCGTTTATTGCTAATTCTTTGGTACGCTCAATTGCTTTTGATTTGTCTCCAAGATAGCCGTAAGCTTTGACTATGTGTTGTTGAGCGTATATATATTCCGAGTAACTACCTTCGGAATCAGTTTGATAGTTTTGACAATATTCTTCTAATAATTCTATAGCAGTAGAAAAATTTCCACGCTGAATTTCACTTACACCTTCGATAAGTGTATTTAAGGTAGATGACATAGTTATTAAATTTGGTTGTTAAATTAATTAAATAAATAAGAATTTAGGCGTGGAGACAAGGGATAAATCCCTTACTACGAACAAATAAATGAGATTTATATATTAATATTATATGAAGTGTTATTTTGACGGTATAAGGGTGTAATTACGCAATTATGTGTAGAGACGTAGCAGTGCTACGTCTTTATCAATTGTGGTTTATAGTTAAATTATAATAAATCCTGGCGATTGAAATCGCTTTTCTAATGCCCAGAATGACAAATATTTATTTTTATGTAAATTGATAAATATTGTTTTTTATGATTTTAAATTTTTACTATTTCTCATATTAATCTGTTTTAGCGGGAGATTAATGAAGAGAAAAAACCTTACTAGACGCGGATAGCTCAATAATAACTTCCTTCGCTGTTTAAAATTAATTTTATCTATCTATCTCTTTTTTCTGCGCTGTCATTGTAGCTTTGATTTTTATAATTAAGATTTACGTTATTGTTTCAATTTACAGATGATGCGTGACGCTAGAAAATTTATCGCAGCGTCACACATCCTATAATTACCAATGCCCAATCCCCAATCCCCAATTCACAATATGCCTCGATAATGAATAAAGGTCAAAATCACTGCCCAAGAACCCAGAGCAACTTTAATCGCAACTAAAAAGTTCAATAAGGGTAAAGTTCCACCGCTAAAAAAGGTACCTAATTCACCCAGTGGTAATTCAAATCCAGATAGTTTTATTACAGACAACACAATAAATATCAACACCGAAATCTTCTCCCATTTAGAAGCGTGCCATTTTTTATAAAGTGACTGCATCCATTCTGGTGAGGAGGTAATCGCTACCAAACCAATGGCAGTACCTCCAGCGACTCCAGCGGCAAAACCACCACCTGGACTTAAATGTCCGCGAATTGCTAATTCAATTCCTACTAAAGCTGCAATTGTCGCACCTAACCGAGCTAATATAATCGAAGGGCGATCGCTAAAATGATAAATTGTACAAAATGGTCTTTCGTTTGCCAACATATAGGTGGCTCCCATGATGGCAATTGTAAATACGACGACTTCAAAAATGGTGTCGTAAAGCCGATTCCGAAAGATGATTCCGGATACTGCATTGGGTACTCCGCTATCGGCTACGACTGCTTGCACAATCGATATTGATAACTCTCCTTCTGGATTAGTTACGAGCAACATTTTGACAAATAGCGCTATTCCAGCAACTATATATATCCATTTCATAGCCGTTGCTCCTCCAATTTTGGTAAATTAACGTCTATTGCTGTTGCGTAAGTCAAAACCGTTTGAGGGGATGAAAGTTCGGTTTGCATGATGTCGTAGATTCGTTGAATGCGAATCGTGGTTCGTAATGGTATGTCTATATCTAAATGATGGGTACAGGTTGCGTGGATTTCTTTTTCACTCAAAGCTCTTTGTAAAGCATGAATATCGTTATAAGGTACTAATTCCAATCGCATATGACGCTTATTTAAAATTCTGCGGAAGTCAGCGGTTAATTCGATAAAAGCTGGTTCTTCTTGGAGATGATGGGCAGCCGGAGCCAACATCCCCACACGCAATACTAAGGACGATCGCACGGCTACCGCATAGAGGGTAATTGCTAATAAAGTACCCATCAAAGCTTCGGTTAAAGCGACATCGGCAGCACCCAAAACGGCATACACTAAAGCGGCGATCGCACCCAATATTCCTCTTAACGCCAGAGCATGATATGGATTAACTTGAAATACTACTAAGCAGGAAGTTAAAGGTAGTAAAGCGACAATAATATAAAGATAAATATCAAGATTGTGGTTCATTGTTATCTCCCTCACCGGAACAGTAAGCTAAAACATAACCGAGCATTGTGTTCCAAATTGCTAAGGTGATGATGGCGAGAATAAGTAACGGCCATTCTGCGGTTTTTTTGAATAGCAATCCGAAGACAATGGAAATTGAACCAAGGGTATCTGCTACAGAAAGACTGTGTAATTTAAATAAGACGGAGCGTTTCCCCATTAAAGGAAAAGTACCCCAAAACCAGAAAAAAATGCCTATACCAATAAACAAATAGCTAACTGTATTAATATTATTCATGTTTCTCTTAACCTTTTGAGTATATGTGCTAATAACATTATTCCGGCATCACCAACGCTGAGGATAATCACAGAAACTACCCCAATCATCCAATCGTCACGGATTACAGATACCACCAAAGCAATAATGGCTGTCTTTGTAGAAATACTGGCAAATGCCAACATTGTCTGCCAGATATTTTCATCTTTCCAAGCTTCGTAAATAGGTATTAACAAAGCTAGAAGCATGGCAAATAAAATTATCTGGTTTATATCTAGACTTAAATTTAAATTTACAATCACAATCCTGTCCTCTTTGGTAGCACCCGATGTACTTCATACCAACCATCTCGATATTTATAAACGATTGTCTTCGGTGTAAAAGTAATTAAGAAAATATCTAAAAATATCAGTCTGTCAGAACGATTTGGTGGAATCTCTTCTAAAATTACATCTTCATGTTGGTGGGGACGAAAAATAATTTCAACTGCTTCAATATAAGCTTGGGGAATTGCTAAGAGGATTTTCCATAATACTGTCAACCAATCTTTCAATACTTCTTTCGATGGATAACCACGAGGTAAAATTAAAGCAACAATTACACCGATAATTATATTGGCAACGCTCAAATCGGATGTGAGCAGAAACCAGATAGTAAGTCTTAATATGAGATTCCCAACCATGAAAATGCCATCCAAAATAATAAAATTGCAACAAGACTCATTACACCAATCAGATGCTCGAATTCTTCAAGTACGCGGGGTAATTTCAAAGCGATACGTTTGAATATCAACCAATACAGCAACCAACCCCCAGCTATAGTTACAAGGGCTTTGCCGATATTATCTTGAGTATAAGCTTGGGGATAAAGCACATTAGCCGTTACCAACCAACCGAGTAAAAGTACGATCGCAGCCCAAAAACCAGGCTTTGCTTTTTCTCCTTCCCCATGAGGAAGAAAGATTAATTTGGCATATACTATTACTGTTCCGACAACGGCAACATTCATAGCGATTTCTTGCCAAGGCAATAAATTCTTCATTGTCAAAGTTTTGGCACCAAACCCCGTCAATAAGGGAAAACCCGAGATTGAAAGACTCGCTATAACTAAAACAATCCAGGTAGAAGTACGAATCGGTTTATTTTGCAATTCCTTTAAGCTACGACTGGGTAAATTACCAGCAGTCAAAAACAGCGCCGATTTTGCTAAACCGTGCGCTAAAGCGTAATATCCTCCATATAAAGGTGCAGCAAGAATCCAACCCAATTGGGAAATCGTACTTGAAGCTAATATCCGCTTGGTGTCGTTTTGAAATAAAGCATAGATAATTCCCAAAAAAGCAGTTGCTACTCCGAAACTCCTGACAATCGGATCTATTTCTTCAACAATTAACGCACACCTCACCATCGGAAAAATCCCAGCTTTGACAACCACCCCCGATAGCAAAGCCGAAACGGGTGTCTCGGATTCCGAATGAGTTAGCGGTAGCCATAATCCCGATACAAAAACCCCTCCCTTAACCAAAAGCCCCACAAAAATCATAGCCAAAGCTTCCGGAGGTGCTTGACGTAAACCAGCATAATTAAAGGAATAATTGGCTTGATATACCAGCACGGCACCAATCAAATAAAACAGCATCGCCGTATTGCTGATAAACAGATAGCGTAAAGCCACCCAAATGGAGCGATCTGTGCGAGGATAGGCAACTAACAAAAATGCTGCAATCCCGCTGACTTCCAAAGCCACATATAAACTGATAAAATCCGTACAGGCAAAAGCTGCATTGACGCTGCCATGCACGATAATCGCTTGAGTGTAGAAAAAAGCCGATTTATCGCTACGCCAACAATATAAGATCACCGCAGCCGTCACCAAAGCATTAGTTAAGATAAAGTAACCGCTTAACTCATCGACGTACAAAGTTACGCCAAAATTATCAACTAATTCCAACTTTATAGGCGATCGCTCGATAAATAGTATTAACGCATATACAAAAGAAGCAATCGTCCCCAACAACGCTAAATAACGGTCAAGTTTGGGAATAAGATAAATCGTGAATCCGAGAAAAAACGGCAGGGTTGCCCAAATAATGGTAATAATGTTCATGATGATGGTGTATTATTCTTCTCAATCTCATTACTTTCCAAAGTGGGATTATCCCGAGCCAACTTCATCACACCAACCAACATCAGAGCTTGAATCGAAAAGCCGATCACAATAGCCGTTAGAATCACCGCTTGGGGAACAGGATCTGCATAAGTACGGTTTTCAACTCCCGAATAAATCGGCGTAAATAAACCATTCCGAGAAGCGATCGCCACATAATAAGCAATCACCCCAGTACTCATCACATCCATAGAGACGATTTTCATCACCAGATTTTTCTTAAAGATGATGCCGAAAAATCCACATAATACTGTTGCGAGGATAAAAGCTTCTAACACAAGATTTGCTTTTTAGGTAAAGTTTAGTTATAGTTATTTTCTAGTCAGTGTATTATATTTTCTTTATAGAAGTTTGGTATATCTTGTGGTAATGAAGATATACAAAAAACTATCAATTAAAATAATTTTTAACTGAGTCAAATAATACAGATGTTTTGTTAACATCAGGCTCTGGTTAAAGATAGAGCGTTATTCAAAGGATTTTACATATCCCGATTTATATAGCTTTTTAAGAGAATACGAAGACGCAGAGCGTTTTTGAATTTGCAGAACGCGGTTAATATACGCATTGTTTTTTATACTTCACCCTGTTCTTAAGAATTGATTAATGTCTTATATATAGAATAAATGGTAAAAGGGGTTCAAGGCAAGGAATTGGTTTTAGGATAGGTAATTGGCGATAGGGAATTGGGAATTGGGAATAAACTGTAGGGTGTGTAACGCAAGAATAAATTTGGTTTGCGATCGAAGGATCAATAGCGTCACGCACCATTGACAAACTGCGGGGAAACTGAAGTTTAAATAACCCGGCGATTAAATATGTCAAGCGCGGACACGCTCCGAAGGCAGCGGCTACACAAGCAAAACCCGGCGAGCTGGGTTTAAGAGTATTGATAATTTGATCAATGTAGGGTGTGTGACGCTTCGATAAATTTTCTGGGCGATTGGAATTGTTGTATTGCGTCACGCACCATCGACAAACTGTAGTGAAATTGAAAGTTTAAATTATTAAGGATTGTAATTACATTTGCTGGTGAGTTTTAACCCAACTCGGTCATTTTCTGCGGCACCGACGATGAATATCTGTGTGTGACGCCCCATCGTTAATTTGAACGTAGCAACGCCGGTTTGTAGCGTCACGCACCATCAACCATTTATGACAATAATGACGCTACCGCGTCACGCTCCGCTAACGAAAGTCCTGAATTCTGTAATTCCCCAAATGACGACAGATATTTCTAAAAGGATGTTTAAAAAGTATTGTTAAGAGCGCAATTCTCGGATTATCCTTTCCCCCTTAGAAAATACCGTACAAGTCTTCTAAAGGTGCCCTACAACGTTTCGATCCCCCCTAACCCCCCTTTTTAAGGGGGGAACCGGAGTTAAAGTCCCCCTTTTTAAGGGGGATAATGGGGGATCTTTCCCTCTGCGTCTATAATGGTTTTTTAAATCAGTAATCTTCTGCAAAAAGCAAAAAAGACGGAGTATATTTACCCCATCTTTACATTAATAAAAATATAAACTCAGACAGAAAATTATTTCGGTAAACTGCTTACTTGTGGTTTGTTCATGTGTCCGTAAACCATTCGAGAAACTTGTTTAATAAAGGATTTAGCGCGGGCATCGCGAAAAGGTCTACTTACCATAATACCGGCTAAATAACGCTTACCATTGGGCATTGTTACAATACCTGCATCACCGAGAACAATTCCTAAAGTTCCTGTTTTATGAGCAAATTTTGCATTACTACCAAAACCTGATGCTAAATAGGCTTTATTTTTAACACCATACATAATATCGAAAACTTTGGCACGGCTAGTACTACTTAATAATAAATTATTAGAAATCAAAGCTGTTACTCTAGCTAAATCTTTGGGGCTAGTAGTGTTAGTTCCTTTAAAATCACCAAGTAGATTGCGAATCACAGTATTTTGCAATCCCCAATTACGAAAACGCTGATTTAATCTAGCTTTACCACCCAAGCGATCGATAACCATATTAGTTGCGGTATTATCGCTGATGGTAATCATTTTAGTAACGGTTTCCATCAAACTAAACTTAGTACCGGCACGTTTATACCGCATTGTTCCGGAACCTCCAGTCATCAAATCGCGTCGCATGACGACAGTTTCATTTAAGTTAATTCTACCTGCGTCTACTTCTTCAAATAAAGCAACTAAAAGCGGAAGTTTAATTGTGGAAGCTGCGGGAAATGACTTTTCTCCATTTATGTCTAAATAATCTCCCGTTTCCAAATCCATGAAAAAGATTCCCGGATCTAAATAACTATAGCGAGACATCAAACTTTTAATTTGAGAATTGAGTTGTGGTATTTGATTTCCTATAGGAACAACCCCCGCGAATGAGGAAGCATTAGGAAACGGCACGGGAATCTTTTCTTCACCAGAATTATTATTAATACTGTTAGAAGTTCGTTCTATAGATGAAAAGTTAACTATCCAGTGAGAAGAAGTATCACCTCGAACTAATAGCTTTTCGGGAGAAACTGTATAACCTGGTGCTAATTCCACCACCAAACGAGTAGTTTTATCATCAACCTTTCCAACTCTAACTTCTCGTACTGACGAACCAAATTTTTTGCGAATAGTATTACCACTCAATTTCGTACCGGGTAAATCAATTACAAGTCGCGTTGGATTGTTAATTAAAAACGCTTTCGGTTGAACTCCCGAATCTGTAGTTAAATTAAGTTGATTCCGCGTTGGATTAAAATGCCATGATTGAAAGTTAGCCGCATTTAATGGAGAGGATAAAAGCAGAATACTGCTAGCGGCGCTAAGGAATAATAAAGGTAGTCTCATGTGTATGATTTGCCAGCAATCAGAGAATTTACTTGAATAAAGGTTTCAGTCTTTCTATGTATTCTCCGGAAAAAAAATACCAGTATTCTCCGAATAATAAATTTATTTTAAATATTTGAAATGCATTATTTTTATATTCTTTTGAAGACGTTTAGATAAAAAAATGGTTCCAGTTTTAGTCTTAATTATCAAATCATTGTAGTGCGTTAGCGTTCACCAGAGCTGTGTACGTCAGCATATGCATCTTGCTCGCTAGCTATATATAAACTAGATACGCAACAGCTTAAAATTGACTAAAATCTAAAATCTTTAGCGCCAAAAATCTGGTTGCGCTGGCTGCGATTGTTAAGAAGCCAATGGAGAATTAAAAATAACCACAAACTTGTAAGTATTTAAATGTATCAAATATTGTTCGTAGTAGCGCTGTCTTCGTCTCTTCGTCGAGTAATAACCTGCTCAACCGTCAATTAGCTACTCGTTACTCTAAAAATGCCTCCCCCTCTCTCTTTCCAAAAAAAATCCCCCACTCGGCACACAAATGATGTAATATCCGTCACTGTAAGTTAGTTATGAACAAACCATAATTATTAATAGGTAGTGTAGGAGTCGAAAATGAAAATAGCTTTTATTGGTAAAACTTTAGCTGCGTCTCTAGGTTTGTTGGCTTTATTTGCACCACAACGTGCTGATGCTCAAATACCAAATATAGTTCCAGAACCTTGGGTATCTGTTGGTGCTAAAGATGGTGATGTTACCTATGCTGTTGGTGCAAAGTTTTTAAATTACGGTGCGGAATTGGGAGTAGGAGAAGATGGTGCTGTTGGTGTAGATGTACTGCAATTCCTTCCTTTACCTGCTGTTTCTCCTTATGTTGGGGTTGGATACTACACCGAAGGTAAAGGTGTATCTGTTTCTGGTGGAGTACAAGTTAACCCCACTAAAAACTTAATGGTTGGTGCTGGTTACAATACACGTCGCGGTATTAACGGACAATTGGGACTTAAGTTCTAATTTTTGAATTTTTTAAAGTATCTTACATCAATTTGATTTCGACATCGTTGACTTTTTAGTTAACGGTGTCGATTTTTTTGGATAAGCCTATCTTCAGGCTGAGAAAAAATAAAGTAGCTAAATCTACAATTATATCTTCCGCAAGATAGTACTGGTTAATAAAATCTGGTTGAATTAGAACTAACTGCATTTATTCCTATATTTTCAATAAAGGCAATATAAACCAAATGCTTCTGCTAATTAGAAAAGTTGGTGGTTGGAGTAAGCAAAAATTTGCATGGTTGTGGGAAAGTAATAGTGGAGATTGGCCCTGGTTGGCTGAGAAACCGATGAAAATTGCGGGAATTAACCGCAGTTTGTGGAGGGGTGCAGTTCCTTCAATCAGCTTTTATGTTTTACTTTCACTATCTGGGGTAATTGCAACTTTAGGACTTTTAGCGTCGAGTGCAGCAACTATCATTGGTGCGATGATTGTTGCACCTTTAATGGGACCGATAATTGCGATCGCCTATAGTATGGTGGCGGGAAACCAACGTCTTTTAAAGCGTTCTACTTTTACTTTAATTAAAGGTATTTTATTAACTGTTGCCATCTCATTTTTGATTGCTAAAGGTGTCGGAATTAGAACTTTCGGTTCGGAAATTGCGGGAAGAATCAGCCCCACTTTACTCGATATGGGAGTAGCCTTAGCAGCAGGTGCGGCTGGAGCCTATGCAAAATCGCGGCGCAGTATTGCCGATGCATTACCCGGAGTTGCGATCGCAGTTGCGTTAGTTCCACCTTTGAGTGTAGTTGGTATCGGATTGGCAATGAGTTCACAGTCTGTTGCTCTAGGTGCGAGTCTGCTGTTTTTAGCTAACTTAACCGGAATTATCTTCAGTGGAGCATTAGTATTTCTTTCACAAGGTTATGGTTCCTTAGTTAAGGCGCGTCAGGGATTAGTAGTATCGATTGCGACAGTGATTATCCTCGGTTTACCCCTAAGTTTTTCGTTACAAACATTGCTAATTCAAGAACAAAGCCGCCGCCAAATTTCCTATTTACTCTACAATAAAACTCAAACTTTTTCTAATACGAAGATTAGAAGCATTAAAGTACGAAGAGAAGGAGAAGCACTTTTTGTTGATATGGAAGTAGCCGCACCTTTTGGGGTAATTACAAAGAAACAGATGCAGCAAGTTCACGAATTTTTAGAAAAAGAATTGAAAAAACCAATAAATTTTCAAGTTCAAATAATTCCAACTCAACAATATGCACTTCCGGCTTCTAAATTTTAAAATATTTTTCTAAAGAATCTTACATAGATATTATTTAATTGGATTTCGACATCGTTGATTTTTTAGTTAACGGTGTCGATTTTTTAATGATTGTTTATTTATAGAGGAAATATGGGAATACTGATTTAAGAATTGATTAATTCAGATAAATGAGAAAAATAATTTTAATTGGCTATGGATTAATATTCTCACTTTTAGGGTGCGTGAGTTATGGTTTACCAGAAGGTGATGCTCTAAATAAAATCCAGGGGATAGCTACATTAGAAATTGCTTATATATTAGAAAAAAATAGATTTACTTCCGATTTTGATCAATTAGGAGTAACTTTTAATCCAAAAAGCAAACATTATTATTCTTACAAGTTTATATTAGTTGAGGAAGAAAGGATAGTACAGTTTGCTGCTGTAGCAAAGATGCTATTTATAAAAAGCTATACAGGTGTAGTTTATCTGGCAATTGATAGAAATAAAAATTCAGTGGAAGCAAAATATATAATATGTGAAAGTGATAAGCCCAGCCAAAAATCACCCGATAAAGTAGAATTGATTAATGAGAAGGTAAATTGTCCCAATGGTTATTCTTTAATTGAATAAATAGGTTATGTTGTGGCGAAAATAAAAATTTTATAAGAAGGTAGGAATTATACTTTTCGTTCTTCCGCATGAGTTAGCTTACGAACCGGATGAGATTTTAGCTGAAGAGCGAAAAATGATGATTTAACCAGAGGTTTTACTCAATTAGCAGTAGAATTAATTGCTTTATCGCAAGTAGAAGAACAAGATATTTATTATGGTGCGCTAACGATTGAAAATGTGTGGAGATTTGGGAAATTAGATCGTATACAACAGATAATTACTCAAGATATTAATTTGTTTAAAGTTCGCGATGATTTAAACGATCTAGCAAGAGTTCTTGTCGGAATTTTGCAAGGTGTTGATAGTTGCTAATTATAAAACCTACTAACTAATATTATTCTTCTGCCTCAGCTAATGCTTTGAGTGAGAATTTTTGCGCTGTAATCAATATTTTAGCTCTTAAGGTAATTGAAAAGCTTCCTTAAGGATTGTATTCAATATCTCTATATAATCATCACTTAATTTGCCTAAACGTCTGAGAATTAGTGATTTATTTAATGTTGTGATTCGAGTGACTCTAACTTTAGATGAAATTCGCAATCCAGTATAGGCAAAATCTGCATCTGAGTCTTTTATTGTAAACTCTTCTGAAGTTAATTTGTTGATATTTTGCGATGAAATAAAGCATAAAGTGACTTCGTTCGTTACAGGATTTGAGTATATTATTAGAGCAGGACGTAATTTAGCTTGACTCAAATCTGTAAATGGAAATTGAACCAGAACAACATCACCTTTATTTAAAGACATTAAATCGCTTCTCCATCTTTAATTGTGTAAATATCTGGTTCATCATCAAGAAAATCTAATGAACTACCACTTTCAACAAGATGTGTAAGTTCTTTACTTGAAGGGTATGGAATATCATTGAGTAGTTTTAATTGTAATAAAGCTTGTTCTGCCGGAGAAAGAGCAAGAATCACCTGTACTAGAGATTCGACTAATTGTGTATTTAGTGGTTGATTTATATTGAAGTTAGTCATATATATTTTGATTTCATTATCGATAATATAATTACCATTATCTATTATTTGTGTTGTGGTCATTCTTCTACATTCCACAAGCGAACCATATTGGTAGTATCACCTGTAGCCAATAATTTATCATCGGGACTAAATGCTACTGCTGCAACATTACCTAGATTTTTCGTCACAAATAAGATGGTGCGTTACGGCAATATTAATTAATTAGTTTTAAACAAAGTAATTTGAAGCCGTAACACACCCGCGCAAACTAAACTAAATCTGGAAATACTTCTTTCACGGCAGGATGTACAATTTTATGATGATCTACATTTAATCCTTTAGCTAATGCTGAATTATTAACCAAAGCTTTTATTCCCTCATTTGCTAACTGCCGTACATAAGGTAAAGTACTATTATTTAATGCCTGAGTTGCAGTCCAAGGTACGGCACCTGGCATATTCGGTACGCCGTAATGTATTACTCCTTCCTCTTCATAAACTGGATTTGTATGAGATGTAGGGTGTAAAGTTTCAATACATCCACCTTGATCGACGGCAACATCTACAATTACCGCACCAGGCTTCATTTTTTGGACTAATTCGCGAGGTACTAAAATAGGCGCTCGTCTTCCTAAAACTAAAACTGCACCAATTAATAAGTCCGCTTGAGGAACTACTTCTTCAATATAGGCAGAATTACTGTAAAGCAATTCAACTCTGGAACCGAATAAAGTTTCTAAATAAGATAAGCGTTCGACGTTAATATCTAAAATTTGTACTGTAGCACCCATACCGACAGCAATTTTTGCAGCTTCGGTACCAACTACACCACCACCTAAAATTACGACTTTACCCGGTTTGACTCCTGGTACTCCACCTAAAAGTACCCCTCTTCCACCTTGTTGAGTTTCCAGGTATCTAGCACCAAACTGTACCGAAAGACGACCGGCAATTATACTCATGGGAGTAAGCAAAGGTAACTTATTAGCACCAGCTTGCTCTACTGTTTCGTAGGCGATCGCCGTTACACCACAATCAATTAAATGTTCGGTTAATTTTCTATCTGCTGCTAAATGTAAATAAGTAAATAGTAATTGTCCTTTTTGCAAAAATTGATATTCTTCTTGTAGCGGTTCTTTGACTTTAACAATTAATTCACGATTCCAAGCAGTTTCAGGTGTGGTGACGATTTGTGCGCCCGCACTTACGTAATCGTCATCTGTAAATCCAGCACCAGTACCGGCTTTGGTTTCTACAAAAATATTATGACCTGCTTCCTTTAAAACCCTGACACTGGAAGGACTTAACCCTACCCGAAACTCTCTATCTTTTGTTTCCTTGGGAACACCGATTTCCATATACTGCCCCTAAATTAACTTACAGCTTCAATATTGCTTTAACTGTAGTCTGTCAATTTGATGGCAGCCATACTGAATTAAATACTACCAATTTCATATTGTATACCCTCAATTCTTCGGCGGAGCCTTACAATTAGCTGTTTTAACCACCATCAGCGCCTTGTTACGTTATATAAAAAATAGTAAAATTTTGTAAATTGTAGTTGTATTGCCTTAATTTTGAATCTTGCTAGTTCAAGCAGTGCAATTAAAATCTAAATCCGATCGCGTATGTCGATCTTTATATAAGGAGTTATTTTCAATGACAGTACAGCAACCACAACCAACCGTTACACCCAGATTAGAAGAACCAAAATTAGGCTTTAACGAGTATGCAGAGCGTTTAAATGGTAGAGCTGCAATGATTGGTTTTGTGATAATGGTAGTGATTGAATGTATAACCAATCAAGGTGTTTTAGCATGGTTGGGGCTGAGATAGTCTTTTTTATGCAACAAATAAGAGTGCGATCGCGGCGGTGAGTAATTAGAAAGCATTACTTTTAGTTAAAACCGGGTTTTTTGATAATGAACTAGAAAAACCGATCGATTCATTTAAAAACCCGGTTTTTTCGATTTCCTCAAGATTTGTGTCTAAAATTTAATTTAAGTAGTCAAGCCTACATTATTTATATATTTACTACTCAGTTATATAACTGTTCCCTATTTCCAGATCTGGCGTTCCCTAGCCATCTTAAAATATTTAATTCATTTTGCACAAGTACTTAAATAAAAAATATCTTGGTTATAATCCTAACTTTTACGTTGAAATTATCCGTTAAACAGGAATTATTTTTTAGTTAAGCAAGAAAAACGGTCGAGACAAAATCAAAATAATATAGTCATGTCCCCTTGCCCTACAATCTCCTACTCCCTATTCCCTGTCTTTGATATAAGTGCTATTGTGAGCTTGCAATTAAATATAAAGACGAGGGATAATAGTCAAACTCTGAGGAAGCTAAACTTTTAGTAAAGTTAGGGAATTCCGGCTCTTGCCTGTTGAATAAACTTATAATAGTATTAATGCTTTGATATTAAGCGCCTATAATGCAATATCGCTATATTAGTAAACAATTAACTTAAGGGGAACTAAAAACACGCTGTTATGAATGCTGTATTTCCTCGTATTGTAAAATCAGCCTACCGTAAAGAACCGCTAATCACCATATTAATCACGATGGGAATAGTGGATGCACTCATAGGTGGATTAGATGACAGTTGGGCACTGTTTATTTTTGGCTTGGGAACTGCTGGAACAGCCTTAATTATCAGGTGGGTGCGGATTAAACAAAGTCCGACTTTGCAAAATTCGGATGAACCTGTAAAACAATTATACTTACCTCCACATTCATCTAATTCGTCTTTGCCAATGTTGAGTATCTCTAAGAAGAAACCACCGCAGTAGGGGGAAATTCGATTTTGGATTATGGATTTTAACAACGGATGCGTTTATGCAGGGATTTTGGATTGTTCAAATGCTGAATAAATAGAAATGTTGTAAAGATGTAGAGACTTGCGATCGCAAGTCTTTAGCATTTTTAGCAAAAAAATATCAATTATTGAAAATTACTGTCTATTGGCAAACCTTTAATCTACGAGGCAAAATAGATTTTAAGGAGGGGAAACCCTCTTTTATGCTTTTTAAGGGTATTTGCTTAAATTATTTACAAATTATGAAAAATTTTCATCATAACTTTATTAATTCTCCTGTATTTGAGATATTAGCTTCTAAATCTAAACTATTTGTCGCAAAAAACCTGACTGCGGTATTAATGGGGGCAGTAGGTATTGTAGGTATTACGCAATTACCACTAATTAAGCCAGCTACTGCACAAGTTATTGTCGATTCAACTGCTGCAAATAATTTTACGAATCCTCAATTAAGTCATACTTTTAAAGGACATAAAGCAGCCGTTAAAGCTGTAACTTTTAGCCCTGATGGTAGAATGCTTGCCAGCGGCGGTTCTAACAGCGATGGTATTATTCGTTTATGGAATTTGAAAAAGAAGAAACGCTTGGGTGAGATTCGTAAAGCCCATCAAGAATCGATACAATCTCTATTAATTTCGCCAGATGGTAGACATTTAGTCAGCTGTAGCACTGACAACTCTATTAATATTTGGAGTTTGGAAAGCTACAAATTTATCCGTTCCTTTCGGGCACATAGCAGCAACGTATTGTCAATAGCGGTAAGCCCAGACAGTAAAGTTCTTGTTAGCGGGGCTTTAGATGGAATCCGGATATGGGATTTATTGCAACAACGCCCTTTAGCGACATTAGCAAAGTTTGATAATTTAATTTATACAGTAGCAATTAGTCCCGACGGTAGAACATTAATTAGCGGTGATAATAAAGGTATTGTAAAACTGTGGGATTTACAAAGTGGAAGATTACTTCGTGGATTCAAAGCTCATCAAAGAGAAGTTAAAGCTATCGCCTTTACTCCAGATGGAAATAATGTGATTACCGCTAGTGGCGATCGCACCGTGAAAATGTGGAATTTCAATTCTGGGGAAGTACTGCAAACTTTCACCGGGCATACTAACTCAGTAATTGCGATCGCAGTTAATCCAGACGGACAAACTTTAGCTAGCGGTGGTAAAGACGGGATAAAAATCTGGGATTTGAATACGGGTAGTTTATTAAGTACGCTTTATGGACATTCAGACTGGGTGAGTTCCCTTGCTTTTAGCCCTGACGGAAAAACCCTTGCTAGCGGTGGTTTTGATAAAACAGTTCGTCTTTGGGAAAGTCAAGCATCAACATTAAATGCAACATCAAAAATGAAAAATTAAACTCTGCATACAGTTAGTAGGGTGTGTTAGCTCAAGGGCGTAACGCACCAAAATCCTGGTGCGTTAACATCCTACAGTATTATTGTGTTACAGGTATTGCCCGTGGTTTCTAAAATTCACCTTCCATAAAGCGAACCAATAGGAAGCATTATTACAAATTCCGTACCTTCTCCAAGTACAGAATTACATTTAAGTTGTCCGCCATGTTTTTCTACTACAATTTGATGGCTGATAGACAATCCCAATCCGGTACCTTTTCCGACTTCTTTAGTTGTAAAAAATGGGTCAAATAATTTTGAACTAACTTCTTCTGTCATCCCCAAACCATTATCAGAAATACTAACAGATACCCATTTTTCATTTAAAACTTTTGTACGAATACGAATTTGAAAAGGTTTAAAAATATCTTTGTTTCGGTATTTTTTCTTATCTTCTGTTGCCGATCCTTTATTACCTATTTGTTCTTCTAGAGCATCAATTGCATTAGCAATAATATTCATAAATACTTGGTTTAATTGACCGGGATAGCAATCTATTTCCGGTAATTTGCCATATTCTTTAATTACTTCAATATTCGGATGAGTAGATTGAGCTTTTAAACGACTTTGTAAAATCATTAAAGTACTATCAATACCTTGATGAATATCAACCTGTTTAATTTCTGCTTCGTCTAACCGAGAAAAAATTCTTAGAGATTTAACAATTCCTTGAATGCGTTCAGTTCCTACTTTCATCGACTTAATAATTTTGATAAAGTCTTCTTTGATAAAATCTAATTCTTCAAAGTCGATGCGATCTTTAATTGTTTCTGAGTAATCGGGATATTTCTGTTGATACAAGTGGATCAATTTGAGTAAGGTTTGGCTGTATTCCTCTACGTAATTAAGATTTCCATCAACAAAGTTCACAGGATTATTAATTTCATGAGCAATACCTGCCACCATTTGACCTAAACTAGACATTTTTTCATTATGTACTAGTTGAATTTGAGTCTTCTGAAGCTGATTCAAAGTTTGTTCAAGGTTGATAATTGCTTTTTCTAAACGATCTGACTGAGTAATAGTAGATTTTTCGGAAACATTTAATAATTGATTTAAAGTCCCAATTTTAGAATTAAGGCGCTGTAAAACATTATCTTCGTTAATAGAAGATTGATGAGATTCTTTGAAAATTTTGCCGTCATCAAAAGGAAGAATCGCAGTTTTAACATTTAAGGCTAAAGGACGTATTAATTCTACAATCGTTTGCGGAACTACTACTCTCAAAAACATCAAAATCGCAAACATATCTCCTGAAGGCAATAATCCGCCAAATCCGATCGTAGATTTGACTCCGAAGGGAATTACGAACGAAGTTTGGGCAGGAATATAAGAGCTACCCAAAGCATTCAGAACGTAAAATACGTTATACATCTTCTGTTCGCTATCAATTAATAAATCGGCATCGGGTTGTAATAGTGTTCCAGGATTTAAACCCAGTTGTCTAATTAATTGCGAAATCATTGGTATGCGATGTATAGCATCTTCACTTGCAAGTGGTATTGCTTTATGCCCTGTTGATTTATAGCGAGAATTCCATTCTGGAAGTTCACCCGCAGTAGATAGTAAAGTCAAACATTTTAAATCATCGGCAACCTTATTTTGCTCTAATATATTTCGTGCATATTCTTGTAATTCGGGAGTTAGTTTCTCGTAGGCATGAGTTTTAAAAAAGCGTACAAGGATGCAAGATTTTTCTCCAGTATCTTTATTAATGAAATGTTCGTAAAAATATTTGATGATTAAATTACTAGCATCTTCCATGCAATCGGCTTTGTCTGCGATTTGTCGTAGCGCCAAACCACACTCTGACATATCCCTAAGAGTAAATTTAGTTAAGTCGTGCATAATATGTATATTTTTTCCCTGGATTAAAATAATTAAATAAAGCAGCTTTAATTTAGATAGATAGAGCTAACCCCAAAATCAGCTTTTTAATCAAGTTTTTATGTCAGCCATAACAGATGTTCAATTTTAAGCTTTAAATAATAGAAAAAATATGCCTGTAACTTTAGTTATGGCAATACTTTCAGAGAAAATCTAAAAATTAAAATCGTAAATCCAAAATTACTTGACATTCCATCCAAGCAACAAGTGCAAAAATATTTAATTATCTTTTAAGTCTAGTTTGCCCATTTTGAGGGGTTTTATATCAAAATCGCGATTATTGTTGAGAAATTTGCTGAAATCTTTCTCAAAGAGAATCAAATTTTTATAAAAAAATAAAATTAGTTGCTCAGCTAGCTTGTAGAGAAATAGCAACAGTAATCTTAAAATGGCATTACGTAGAAAACAATTTAACTATGAAGATGCAACCCTGAATTTAAAAGTAGATGCACTAAAATTATGTCGTCAGCCAAAGCTGGAATTATTGTAGCGCATTTTACATGAAAACGAACATATATCCGGAAAATATTCCTTGTATCAGGGATTAGTTCGACTGCAAAGTCTGTAAAAATGAGCTTTTAACTTTATGGGAGCTAGTAAAAAAAAAGACTCAAAATTTTTAACTAAATACGGGCTAGGGAACTACTGTAAGGTATAAAACAATACTCATGAAATGCTTGTATACGATTTAGTTAGAGCAGTTTTATATAAAAAATATAAGAAAAAAGACTTTTGAAGCAATTATAAATTATCGATTAATTTTGTTAAAAACATTGTGTAGTCAGTAATTTACGGGTTTAAAAATCAGTGTTTTATTTCATAGATTAGAGAGTAATTAAATAACTTTTATTACCTTAAGTTCGAGAAAAATGAAACTAAATAAACCTATAAAAGGCCAAAAGAAACTGTTTTCTCAAGGAAAGCTTATTTTACAAACTTTACTTTCTATCAGCGTCGGATTAATTGCGACAAACTTACCCGCACAAGCATTGAAATTCAACTTCAGCTATGCACCCGGAACCACTTACGACCAAATGCTTGGCTTCGAGATGGCAGGCAAATATTGGTCAAACCATCTCACAGATGATGTCACTCTTAATATATTTGTTGAGTCAACAAGTATGTTACCTGAAAACGTGATTGGTGGCGCATTGCCGGGGATGGTGCAATCCACAAAACACGAAGAATTTCGCAGTTACTTTCAGAACGATATCACCTCAACTACAGATGCAAATGCCTTCAATAGTTTTAATACAGATAAAGACGGCAAAAAGTATAACATCATGGTTGATGGTGAGGAAGCTAAAGATATGAAAGAACTTAACCTTACCCGTGCTAGCGCTAAAAGTTTAGGGATGATATCTGGAGACGATGAAGGTTTAGATGGCTATATTCTTATTAGCGACCTCAGTAACATTACAAAACAGTTATCTTGGAATCAAAATTACCAAAGCGATACCGTTTCTAACGGTACTTTAGATTTATTTAGCATGGCTGTACATGAATTAGGTCATACACTTGGCTTTGTTAGTTCTGGAGACGATCCGGGATGGATAGATGCTGTCAAAAAAGAGAAAAGAGCAGGTAAGAGAGTTAAAGGTGATAAAGCAAAGGGACATATCACTCTTCTTGACTTATATCGCTATTCTTCAGAAAGTACATCATCTGAAAAGACAGCAGATAAAAAACAAGGAATGCCGGATTTATCGATTGGTGGCAATCCTTTCTTCTCAGTTAATAGAGGACGAACAACAATTGCTAAGTTTGCGACTGGAGAAGATGGAGAATTGGGTGGTGATGGATATCAATCAAGTCATTGGAAACAGCAAAGCAATGTTTTAGGTATTATGGACCCAACTCTCGGTGTCGGGCAGAGGAGGCAAGTTACAAGTCTTGATTTGACTGCAATAGATGTACTGGGTTGGGATGTGCAGCAAGGAAATGTTGATTTTACTACTTTGTACAACCATGCACAAACTCAACTGTTGCAAAAATTTGGCGTTTCACCTACACCGTTGCAGTGGATAGATGAAGACGGAGACAGGAAAGACGATCGCGGTGAATTATTGAACGAAATGATTCGTAATAGTGGCGACATCTATCAATGGGGTTGGAAAGGCTATAAATGGGGCTGGAATGGTTTTTGGTGGGGTTGGAATGGTTTTTGGCAGTCTCATGAGGAACTTAAGGAAGATGGTTTTTGGCAAAATGTGGCTTGGCAAAAAATGGATTTTAATCAATCAAATTCTGTTGAAGTAAAATCAACTCCCGAACCTACTTCCTTAATTGGATTGCTGGGGTTAAGCTTATTTGGAATTATTTCTCGCTCTCAGGGTTTTCTCGGACGCAAGCGTGATGCTGAGTAAATAAAATGGATCGGCATCAGGCCTGTTAAAACAGAGAAAACATAAATGTGTTCTACCACTTATTCTTGTTCGTTATTCAAGTTAAAAAAAGTTTTATTGTTGATTGGTATTGCTTCGCTTTTCAAAGCACCATTACCAGTATTGGCTCAAACTCGAATAAGTGGTGATTCTATTTTAACTACACCTACTAAAGTTAATAATATCAAAAGTGGAATATATGAAATAACTGGTGGAAGCAGACCTGAAAACGCTGCAAATGTCTTCCACAGTTTAAAAGAATTTTCTATTAAATCTGGCGATACCGCTCGTTTTGTTCACGATGCAGGAATTAAAAATATTCTCACGCGAGTAACTGGTGGTTCGGTTTCTAATATTAATGGTACGATTCAAACTTGGATTGATGGCGTAAAACCCAGTACGGCGAATTTATTTTTAATTAATCCCCAAGGAATTGTTTTCGGTGCGAATGCAGCATTAGATATTGGTGGCTCGTTTATTGGTTCGACTGCGGATAAAATCAACTTTGCTGATGGAACACAATTCAGCGCTGTTAATTCCTCAACAAAACCTCTACTTACTATCAGCGTTCCTGTAGGTTTGCAGCTTGGCTCTAATTCTAATAGTTCTATAAGTATTAACGGTACTGGTAATAATTTAAAAGTAAATCCAGATTTTTCTATAGATAGAAGTAACCGCCCTTCTGGATTAAACTATAATAATTCAAATAACAATTCAAATAATCAAACTTTAGCTCTTATTGGTAACGAAATAATCCTTGATGGAGGAAATATTACTTTTTCTTCAGGCAAAGTTGACTTATGGTCGGTAAAACAAGGTGAAGTTTCTTTAGTTAATAACAACGGTAAGCTACAGTTAAAAACAACTCCAGGAATTAACTACGGTAATATTAATTTACTTAATGCAGCTTCTGTAGATACTAGCGGTAATAGCGGTGGAAGCATTCAAATTAAAGGTAAAAATGTAAGTATTGAAAATGGTTCGGTTATTCTCTCAGATACTCTTGGTAACGGTTCTGGAGGAGAAATCAATCTTTTTTCTGAGTCGCTAGCAGTTAAAGGCTTTGTTTTAAATCCTAACAATCAAATTTTCAGCAGCATATTAGCTGATGTAGCACAGGGTGCAAGTGGAGATGGCGGTAAAATTAATCTTGAAACTAAAAGCTTGCAGGTAGTAGATGGTGGACAAGTATCGGGCGGAACCTTCGGTAGTGGCAATGCTGGAAAATTAGACGTAAAAGCTGAAAACATTCAAATGAGCGGTATTTCAGTATTTGGACCTAGTGCGATCGCCACTCCCGTAGCACCTGGTGCAACAGGTAACGGTGGAACTTTATTTATTAAAACCGATAACTTAAAACTTATTAATGGCGCTCAAATATTCTCCAGTACCTTTGGATTTGGAAAAGCTGGAGATTTGCAAATAAAAGCTAAAGATATAGAACTTGTAGGTATAGCCGAAAATGGTCCGAGCAGTATTGTCACAGCGGTACAAAAAATACCGGGGGCACCGGATTTTCTCGGTACGGGTAAAGGTACGGGTGGTAACTTAGATATTAAAACCACAAGCTTGCGAGTTGCCGACGGCGCTCAAATATCAAGCAGTACAACTGGTTCGGGAAACGCTGGAAATATGCAGATTAAAGCTAAATCGGTGGAATTAACTGGTTCTAGTCCATTTAGCCTTAGCGGTTTATTTGTAAGTGCAATAGTAAGCAACGGTGAAGGTGGAGATTTAAATTTAAGTACAGATAAATTAATTATTCGCGATCGCGCAACTATCAATGCCGGTAATTTCCTCAGCAGCGATCCCGAAAATATACGAGGTTTAGCAGGTACTGGTGCTGCGGGAAATATCAATGTTAATTCGCCTTTTATTTTATTAGAAAATCAAGGCACTATCACGGCGAATACTAATGCTGGAGACAAAGGTAATATCAACATTGAATCTCAAAATCTACAACTGTTTCGAGAAAGTACTATCACCAGCAACGCGGCAAACAGTTCCGATGGCGGTAATATTTTTATAGATACAGATACTTTAGTAGGTTTGCAAAACAGCGATATTACAGCTAACGCAACTGAAGGTATCGGCGGACGAGTAACTATTAATGCTCAAGGTATTTTCGGTATCAAACAGCGTTCTCAATCAACTCCCGAAAGCGATATTACCGCAAGTTCCAATCGAGGTGCAGATTTTAACGGTACGGTACAGCTTAATACCCCAGATACAGATCCAAATTCGGGAATTAACCAGTTACCTAAAACCGTTATTGATGCTGAAAATTACGTGAGTGCCGGATGTGCTGCACAAAAAGGTAATAATTTTCTTATTAGCAATAGAGGTGGTTTACCGGAAAATCCCACAGCAATCTTGAGAGGTAGAATTTTGTGGTCAGATTTACGAACTGCTTCTATAAAAATAGAAAAAACTTCTAGTTCTGCTATTACAAATCCGAAACCAGCAATTGTTGAAGCTACCGCATTTGCAAGAGGTAAAGATGGCGAATTATATTTAGTTGCAGAGAATCAAACGACTACGGGTGCTAATAATCAAGTATTAAATTGTAGTGGCGTTTAGTATTCTACAGCATTATTTATGGGTTTATAGTAGCGCTGTGGCAATCGAGTATATTTTGGCATTATCGCTATTAACAAAGCCTCAAAGCATGAAAAATTAGATAATTTATTTTCATATTCTCAACATCGATTACTAATAAGATATTCCACTATTATTTAGTATTTAGCTTAGAAGAGTTCCTAATCATTCAGATATTAATTGAACGTAGCTGAATCGACGTGAAGCGGTATGAAGTTTTTCGTAGGTTACAAGAATTCATATTATTTATTAATGATGCTATTTCCTATAAAAGAGATAGATTAAAAGCTCAAAGCTATGTATATCAATATTCAGGGATTTATTTGCAGATATTTTTTTCTGTAAAAATACCCTGGACAGATAACTATCTGACACATACATTTAATAACTTTCCAAATTAAAAACCTATAGTTGATAATAAGTAAATAGAAAATATTGATAAAAATGAATAGTAATTTAGTTAGCACCAGAGATTTGTCGGCTTTGGATATAGAGGAAATGTTTGCGCTTTTAACAAATCACTTTGAAGGGGTTAAGAGAGATGTATTCAACAACGATTTAGATAGTAAAAATTGGGTAATCTTAATTAAAGATGAAGAAACAAATCAATTGAAAGGTTTTTCTACATTGCTAATGTATGACACCTATTTTGAAGGTGAAAATATTAGCATTGTATTTTCTGGAGATACTATTGTAGATCCTAGCGCTTGGTCAAGTTCGGCTCTATCTACGGGCTGGATAGCTTCGATAAATAAATTACGTCGGGAATATTGTAAAGGAAAACTCTACTGGTTGTTAATTTCTGGCGGTTATCGTACCTATCGTTTTTTACCATTATTTTGGAAAGAGTTTTATCCCTGCTACGACACCCCAACTCCCGAACGTATTTTGAATTTGATGCAAGATTTATCTGTCAAACGTTTTGGCGAAAATTATAATATTAAAACTGGTGTGGTTAGTTTTCCACATCCCCACAGACTCCGAGATGGATTGCATGGTATACCCGCTCAAAGATTGCGCGATCCGCATATTCAGTTCTTTCAGACGCTTAACCCAGGGCATCTTAATGGTGATGAATTAGTTTGTTTTACGGAGATTTGCGAGGATAATTTGACTCGTGCCGGACGTAGAATGTGGTTTGCAAATACAAATTGTAAAAGCGAAAATCAAAATTCAACCTTAAAAATTCCGGTTTAAAAATCCGGTTTAAAACTAAAAATGCGTTTGGGTTGAAATAGAAGGCATTAAATATCGGGGTGATGCTTTCAATACACTAAAAATTACTCATCCTTGATATAACGCTTTTAAATACAACTTATTTACAAGCCGG
Organism: Rivularia sp. (in: cyanobacteria); assembly: GCA_049649675.1. GTDB lineage: Bacteria > Cyanobacteriota > Cyanobacteriia > Cyanobacteriales > Nostocaceae > Rivularia. The sequence goes on from JBARZF010000640.1 coordinate 35,116, forward strand.
AACTTCCGGTAATGAAAATGACATGAAAGCCGTACCAAATACTATTAGTTCATATCGTTACACCCAAATATTTAACCATCCAAGACGTTTTATTGAAGGTTGGTATTGGGCTATTCCTTCTAAAAAGCTACGAAAAAAACAAGTAAAGCCGGTTTCTTTGTTGGGTAGAGAATTAGCAATTTACCGAGATATTGACGGTGAACTAGTTTGCTTTGACGCTAAGTGTCCTCATATGGGCGCTCACCTTGCCGAAGGTAAAGTTGAAGGAAAGGGATTGCGTTGTTTATTTCATAATTGGAAGTTTGATAGTCAAGGTAATTGCGTTGATGTTCCTTGTCTGGGAACGAGTCTTCCGTTGCAGTTGAAAACCTGGCACGTTGCCGAAAAATACGGCATGATATGGGTTTGGGTAGGTGAAACTCATGCTCAACCCTTACCGTTTGTTCCAGAATTAGAGAATTTTGACTGCGATAGTCTTGTAACTTCCGGGTTTGTGAAAAACTGTCATCCCAATGTGGTGATGATTAACGCTATCGATGCTCATCATTTTAATACGGTTCATAATCTGCCCTTAGAAATTGTTTTTCGCAAGCAACAACTCAACCATAATGCGATTATTTTTAACAATATTACTAGGGGTGGTGAAGATTCGTTTTTAATGAAATTAATCCGTCCTTTTTACAAGAAAGCTGTTACCTATAATATGTGTTATTGGTACGGAAGTATTGGCACGGTAACTTTAGGTCCCGATTTTCTACATTTTCATATTATGTTTGCTTTGCGTTTGCTTGAAGGCGGAAAAGCAGAGGGACAAACCATTTTAATAACTAAAAAACGTCGGGGTGTTTTCGGTTGGTTGTTCAACAGAATAGTACTTTGGCTGACAAAGTTGGTGGGTAGCTACTTTGCTTCCGGAGATACTCAGATATTTCAAACAATCAACTTCGACTTTCAAACACCAACCAAAGCAGATAATTCCATTTTGCAATTTATTCAAAATGTAGAAACACAAAAAGCTTTGCGATGGGGAAGTTGGGAACCTGTAAACGAGGAACAAGAAAGACAAAGACAAACAAAAGCAGAGATGGTGGAATCAAAAGGAGAAGCGAATGATTAATTAAGGTTCGTAGTAGCGCCGTCTTCGCCTCATTTTACCGAATTCGGAGATTTAATGTGGTGGAGTACTAAAGCGTTACGAAAATTGAAACAACCGGATTGAAGACTAAGTAAACAATAACAATTACAAGAAATATATTAATCAAAACTTCGATCGTGAAACAAGCCCTTACAGTTCGTTCAATCCTTTTCAACTCTGTTATAGTACTTATTTTCGCCGCTTGCGGTGCAAATGCTCAGAAAAAAGCCGAAATATGTCCTTATCAAGACTCAGAGATGCTTATACCAGGAAACAAATTCGCGGAAAAAAAAATTGAAGATAATTCTCATCCTATGCTTTTACCGAAAGTTCGTAGTTTTGAAAAAGAATCCCATCCTATGGTTATTCCAAGCTGTTTTAAATTGGAAAAGTAAAAATAAGCCTTTTAACTAACATCTTTCACCATCTTTAAAACCGCCTTATAATAAATTCTCAGGCTCACATACAAAGTCTGATAAATCAGACTGGGCAAAATTTAGTGTGTTTTAATGCACATTGTATATCAGCTTTTAAATTAGTTTCAATTTTATAATTCAGATTTAAGAGCAATCATGCAAGATGTTATTTTTAATAAATTTATACATAAATTTCAGCTATTAAACTCTTAATATCAACTTAAATTTAATTACGGAAATCATGAATCAACAATATGCTATTGCGGGATTGGATTTACCCGATATTAATTCAGAAGATAAATTGAATCGAATTTTATCTTCAGCACTCGAAAAAACAAATGGATATTCTCAAAATAAATCTACTTTAATTAATTACTGGGATGGTAACTATTTTAATCTCGATAAAGTCAAAATTTTTCAATATTCCACACCTGCGGAACAAAGTTCGATTTTACAGCTTTGCAATTTAGGAATTTTGGAGGAAGCTTATTTTATCGAAAAAGCTGGCATGGGTTATATGGCGAAAATGATTTTGCTAGCAGAAACTACCGAGGAAAGAATGCTTTATGGTTTATTTGCTGCGGATGAAGTAACGCATTTTTCACAAATTAGCAGTTTTTTACCGACTCCGAAACTAAGCAATAACCCATTTTTAGATTTGCTAGAAAACGTAGTAGAAAGCGATGATAAAACAGTTTTACTATTTGTGCTGCAAGTAGTTTTAGAAGGATGGGGTTTAACTCATTACCGTAGTATAGCTTCATGTTGTCAAAATCCTCAATTAAAATCAATATTACAAGGTTTTTTGCAAGATGAAAGCCGACATCACGCTACCGGAGTAACGCTGTTTGAGAATAAAGTTTTAAGTAATTCTAGTCAAGATATTGTAGAAATATTGGCAATGTTTTTACAAATGGTGCAACTGGGGCCTCAAAGTGTTGTTAAAGCAGTTGAACAAGTCAAAGGATATTTATCTAAGGAAGATAAAATTAATATTTTTGCACAACTTGACACTGAAACTCATAGTGGAAGTCGTTTGAAATTGTTACGCAACTTGATCGATTTACCCAATGCTAAAAATATACTTGAAAATCTGGAAATGAAAGGAAGTTTTCAACCTTTAAAGCCGAGTCAATGTGTTTTTTAAAAAGGGAGTAGGGATTAGAAAGTAGAAAAAGATATTTAAAATTATAGATTAGTTTTCGTACCTTGTGACGATGGAGCAAGATGCTCCTATAACCTAACTGATAATTGATAATTGATAATTGATAACTGATAATTGATAATTGATAACTGATAACTGATAACTGATAATTGAAAATGCTTTTAGAAAATCAACAAGTCTGCCGTAAGCTGCAAATTAACTATAAACGTAATAAACAGCAAGATTGTACGGAATTATTAGATCGAGCAGCTACTAATTTTAAGTATGATGATTGCAAAAATGAATACTGGAATCCAGAAGAGTTCTCGTTACTTTTTGGTACACCTTTATGGTCGGAATCAAGCCCGAATCAAAGGATAATTCTCAATCAACTTTATTGGGTAGCTTACTATTCTCAAATTATTTCTGCTGAAATTGCGACTATCTTTTTCAATCAAACTAGCGCCGCTGGATTGTATGCTCAAGAGGATTTTCGTCCGATATGCGATATGCTAGATTTAGAATCTTCACAGGAACGCGCCCATATTAATGCTTTCAAAACAATCTCTAAAGAAGTCGAATTAAAGCTGTTTGGGGAACGTATTTTCAGCTACCCAATGCGCGGCCCCTTTACAGAAACGATGGTGTTTGCTGATACCAACTTTCTTAAGCGTCAATGGAAAAAACTTCAGCTACAAGCCTTTGGATTAATATCCGCAGATAATACATTTCTTGCTTGTCAGTATTTTACAGTAAGGGGCGTGCGTACTCTCAACGGTAAGTTAGTTCAACACAAGCTCAGCAATTATTATCAAAAACATCCCAATTCGGAAGATGCACCCATTCCCGCAAAAATTTCCTACTATCACTTTATGGATGAAAGCTTTCATTTTAATAGTTCAACTATAATCTCCCACGATGTGATTAACTGCATCAAACCTCCCACCGCCTTTGAGAAACTGGTTGCAAATTTAGGAATACGCGGCTGTCAAAAAGACCATTATCATTGTTCTGTGGCTGTCAACGGTATATTTTGGTACGATGCTGCACTTTATCCAGCGATTTACCGAGTGTTGCGATCGCGCATTTTCGGGATGAGCGATGCAGATGCGAAAGATATGATGCGTCGTTGTTTCACTGAAGAGACGGAAGCGTTACACAACAGTTTTGAAACTCATCACGAAGCGATGGAATCCTATAAAGTTTATCTGCAACCCTTGGATTATCTATGGAAAAGTAACCGTGAAATGTCTTTAATGGCTGAAAATTCTGCTTCTCGATATTTGAATCGGCAAAGAAAAGCTTTTCAAAAGTGGGTAATTAATAATTAACAGGATAAATTATGAACTATACGTTATTAGGAAGTTATTTGTTTCTAATTGGTTCTCTTCTATTTACTATAAATTCTTTTATCGATTTATTTCAAGAGATATCATTTTATTCTATTTCCTCGGTTTGCGGAGGAATCTTATTTACTATCGGCTCAATTCTGTTTATTCTTGATGCTAAAAATCAATAAGAGTCAATTAATTATATGAACTCATTACAAAACCAAAATACCCAACCATTAATAAAGATGGAAGTATTTAATAATTGGAACGTTGTTGCTAAAGGTTGGTATATAGTTTGTCCGAGTAAAGAGATATCCCAAGGGAAAGCCAAATCTTTTACTATTTGCGGACAGAAAATAGCAGTTTTTCGCGGTAAAGATAATAAAGTTAGAGCATTAGATGCTTACTGTCCCCATTTAGGAACCGATTTAGCAATTGGAAAAGTTGATGGTAATTTAATTCGCTGTTTCTTCCATCATTGGGCATTTGATGGTGAAGGTAAATGTCAAGATATTCCCTGTCAGCCAAATATTCCTCAAAAAGCCAAGTTGCAGGCTTATGCTACTGGCGAAAAATATGGTTTTATTTGGGTTTATCCAGATAAAGAAGCACCTGAAATTGCAGAATTTGATGAATTAAAAAATCAATCTCTTGTTACATCATACGACAAAGCATTTGAACGCAATTGTCATCACCATATTTGTATGATGAACGGCATTGATGCTCAACATCTTCAAACCGTACATAAATTAAATATCAAAATGGATTTATCGCTAAAGGAAAATCAATCTGGCAATATCATTGATTTTACCCTCAGCGGTGAATTCCCACAAACTACATTTAGAGAAAAAATAGCCAGAAATATACTCGGAGATTATTACGAATACACCATGAGATACGCCGATGGCTGTATAGGATTGCTAACCATCATGAAAAAAGTGCGATTTATACCTTGTTTACATATGATTTATGCCTATACACCATTAGAAGGTAGAAAAACTAGAATTCAGCCTATTTATATAACTAAAAAAAGAAAAGGAATTATTGGTTGGTTGATAAGTATATTTTTGTTATTTATGACGAAACTGGCTTACTATTTTTTACGTGGTGAAGATGGAATGATTTATGACAATATTCGTTATAATCCTAACGCTCTTTTAACTATTGATGAACCGTTGGTTAAATATATGAATTATGTTAATAAACTTCAATCTTCAATATGGTCAAAGGATTTTAGATTTTAGATTTTAGATTTGAATGTTACTTTGTTCTTAACTAAATGGTGCGTTACTGAGACGGTTAAGGCACGCGACAAGATTAATAAACCGATGCTTGACGGAGAGGACGCAAAGGGAAAACATTGCATATATACAAGTATAGGAATTATGCAACTGGCATATTTTATTGTAGGGTGCTGTGACACTTCAAGTTAATTTGAACGTAGCAATAAGGCTCATCTGTGTCACGCACCAACGCCCGTAATGTAATAATTGCGTAAGTTCTTATTTAATAGTAATTAATCACTTATAAATATGACTAAAAAATGTCAGGTTCAGTTTACAAAAACAAATTATCAATCGATTGAATTAGAAAGAAACCAAAACCTTGCCGAATATTTAACTATAGAAAATTCACCGATACTTTTCGGTTGTCGTACTGGAATTTGTGGAACTTGTATTGTAGCTATAGAAGGAGATATTCCACCTGCATCGGAAGAAGAAATAGAACTTTTAGAAGTACTAGCTCCGGAAAATCCAAAAGCAAGATTAGCTTGTCAAATTCAGTTAACTAATGATATTAAAATTACGAAAATAAAATAGTCCACGCAGGTGGACTTTGCCTGTGTAGCAGTGAATTACATTCGCCAGATACTTTAACAACTAACCACTATCAACTATCAACTATCCACTAACAACATTATGAAACTTGAAGATTTTTGGTATGTTGTCGCATTCAGCAACCAATTAAAACCAAATAAAGTCCTTTCGCGGACAATTTTAGGTGAATGGCTGGCGGTATTCCGTGGGGAAGATGGTAAACCTGTTGCTTTACAAGATAGGTGCATTCACAGAAATACCCGTTTATCAAAAGGTAAAGTTTGTCAAGGCAAGCTCGAATGCCCTTACCACGGCTGGGTTTACGATGATACTGGCAAGGTTGTTAGCGTACCTTCGGAAGGAGAGAATTTTTGTTCAAGCAAAATGCGAAAATGCCAACTTTATCAAACCAACGAACAAGATGGTTTAGTTTATGTGCGCTTGTCGTCACCTGTGGAGGAATTTGCACCTTTCAAAATGCCTGAGTACCAACAGCCGGGATGGGAAACCGTAAAAGTTGTCAATCGTTTTCGTAATAACGTCACGAATTGTGCAGAAAATTTTATTGATGTTCCTCATACCGCTTCGGTGCATCCTGGAATTTTTCGCAA
>JBARZF010000641.1:0-3414 GCA_049649675.1 Rivularia sp. (in: cyanobacteria)
GGCTCCTGTACTGAATTTATGGACATCGGAATTTTTTCATATTCCCATATCAACAATTTTAATAAGTTCTTATCTTTAATAATATTTTTTATTTTGTCCGTCCATTTCGATATAGCTTCATTATTATGTTGATCTGTTCTGTCAATAATTTCCTCATGTTTAAAATGATCTAAATCCCATTCTAATTGTTCCAAACATCCATTTAGCTCTTGATTCAGTTTTTCTTTCAAAAGTTGGAGATAAATATCTGTTATATAATTAAGTTTATTTTCAATCAAATCACTAATTTTATTTGGTACCCACTTTCCTAATAAAGTATCAACGCCATAATATCCCAAGAATTTTTCCGGAATTGGTTTAGGAAATTTATTAAAAAAAGCTTGTATGTCTATTGGATCTCTAGAAATGCTTTTGGCTCCATTATCTGACTCATAACCTATATAACGTCTGGATTCATCTATTTTCTTTTTTCTTTTCTCAATTTCTTCTGCTGATAATATTAAGCGGAATCTTAAATCAATTTTATGTTTTTGCTTCCATTGATGGTAAAAACTACCCATTGAGAGAACGCGAATAGCAGTCTGAAACTCTTGATGAGCTTTTTTAATATCAACTATTTCTTCTTCAGATAACGAATACTCTTTTTTAAGATGCAATAATATATTATAAAAATCTTCAAGCGAATTTCTATCAAATATTATTTGCCCAATCTCAACATTTTTTGAAATTCCTGCTTTTGTGAGATTAGCAGAGGTTATAATAGCACAACCTCGATAATCTTTTATTATATTGTGATTAGAATTGATTAAGCCGTATGACTTTGCATGAAAAAGTTTACTTCCTTTTGGAGCAATTGGTGTGAAGGAAATTGCTTTTGTAGGTAAATTAGTGATTTTGCATATATCATCGATTAAACAATCTAAATCAAAGCATTCTTTTAACCATTCATTTTTATCAATGAGTATGTGAAAACCAGATAAACGGCTATTTGTAGCGTTATAAATTTTCTTAGCTAATTCTTTTGCTGCTTCTCGCTTAAAATAACAAGTTATTCCATAAAATATCCATTCATATTCACTATATTCACTGGCTATATATTCAAATTGTTTTTCTATAACAGTAAGCAATGTATTTGAATTATTTTCATTTAATAAAATAGGCATAATAAAATTAGCTTAAGAGTAAGTATAAGCAAAAAATAATGATTATTTCCAGTTATACTTTAGTAAGTTAGTAACTGCCTACCTTATTATCTCCATAGTATATGTTACTTGTGATACGAGTTAGAAAAAATTGGTTATAATACGTCCTTACCTCCAATCAACCTTCCTTAACCATCCACACCAAAAAACTAACAATTTGCTCAACCGGAGGAAGCGAATAATCCATCAAATCAATAGTTACGGTTTGCCCTTCCAACTTCAAAAATCGCCATTGGGTTCCACTGCTTACACAACCGTAAATAGTATTAATTAATTTTCCTCTCGCATCATTAAATCGTTGTGCGGCTACCATTTCTGATATGCATTGTCCGATTCCAGATTTTAAGTCTGATTTTTTTGCTTCTACGATTACAATAGCGGGTGCTTCTACAGTTAATTGTTCGGGGGAACGACTAATTAAAAAATCACAAACTCCATTTAAGCCAACGCTCGCATCTATATTAAATTCTTCACCCGAAAAAACGCTAATTTCTTTATTTAAAATTCGTCGTACTTCTAAGAGTAACGGATTTATAATAACTTCCGAACGCGCTTTTTCTGTATCTACTGCAATAGCCCAAGGTAAATCTTCTAAAATACCTTGTAATCTTTGACTTGGAGCGATAATTTCAAGTGAATCTGGAAAAAAGCGGACTCCTTCAACAGTTTTTAGACCAAAATCTTGTTTAACTTTGTCAATGGTAAATTGACTGTAAGACATGGGGATTACCTACCTTTATGCAGTTGGCAGCGATTGATGACTCAATTATATTACGTCGTTATAATTTGTTCGTTTATATTCACAATTCTGGGAGACGTAAAATTTTACGTCTCTACATTATTTAATAATTTTCCAAACCTTTGATTAAATCCTAAAATACCCTGCAAACCACCTGTATGAATTACCACAATCGTACTATCATCTTTGAAATTACCTTTTTCAATTTCATTCCATATTCCATAAAATAGTTTGCCTGTATAAATTGGGTCAAGTTTAAGTCGAAATTTATCATAAAAAACGTTGATAAAACCAATTAATTCTTGATTCCATTTTGTATAACCACCAAAATGATAATCTGTCACCAACTGCCAATTTTCATACTTTTTCTCTACAGATTCCCATATCAAACTATTAATTTCATCTTTAATAAAATCACCCTTCAGCGCTGGAAAAACTTTCAAAATACACATCCCAGCTAAACCAACAACTAAGCCAGCAGCCGTACCACCAGTACCGCTACTTACACAAAAATAATCCGGTACACCATCAAGTTGTTCGCGTACTTCTGCAACTATCTCTGCACAACCTTTAACCGCTAAAGTATTGCTTCCACCTTCTGGTATCACATAACACCTTCCTAATTCATTTTGTAAACCTGTGGCTATTAATTCTTTTTCTTGCCGATACTCTTTTCTTCCTACAAATACAAACTTCATTCCCTGCTGTTGTGCTAAATCCAAAGTTGGATTTAACGGCTTTATTAATTCACCTCGAATCACACCAATCGTCTCAAACCCAAACATTTTACCCGCCGCTGCCGTCGCCGCAATATGATTGGAATAAGCTCCACCGAAAGTAAGCAAGCGTTTTTGTTGTTGCTGTTGTGCTGCTTGCAGATTATATTTTAATTTGCGCCATTTATTACCAGAAACTTGTGGATGAATCAAATCATCGCGTTTGACAAATAGACGTATTCTACGTTTTGTTAATAATTCATCTTGAATAAGTTGTAATGGGCTTGGTTGATTGAACATGATTTTATAAAAATTATTAATGTAAAGAGGCTGTTAAGCGATAATCACCTGAAGGTAAGCTGATGTGCAGCGGGCATTGTATAATGCAAAAAATTGGAAATATTGTAGTGCGAGCATCTTGCTCGCTAGTACTATACAAATTAAGTGCGTAACAGCTTATTAGGGCAATTCGCGAATATTTTCAACAACTCTTAGAATAAGGTTTAGATTATTTACAAAAAATCCACAATACACCACAAAATTCAATGGTGCGTTACGGCTGCACTCAGGTATTTGTTTACCCGCATATCATTCCGTGCCGTAACACACCCTACATTTATATGTATTTTTAATTCCTACCTTTTCAAAATCTTCTGTCGCATCCGACTAACGAAAAGATTAACTTCTGGTAAATCCATTGTTGAAGCTATAATTCCAAAAACCGCTAATCCGACAAAAGCAGATATTGATAATTGCA
>JBARZF010000642.1:0-2870 GCA_049649675.1 Rivularia sp. (in: cyanobacteria)
TGATCGACAAGTATTTTTTGAAAACCTCCGTATGCGTTGTTAAATTCTGCGATTGTTTTGACAACTTCATCGACGCATATACCTGTAGCATTTTGACTTAATCTTTTAACCTCAAATTGAAAACAATAATCGACTATCAGTTTTTCATTTTCAAAATGCGCGATAACTACCGCGTAAGCATCTCTAAAACCTAAACTGGGGTCAATTGAACAAAAATAATTGCCTTCGTATTTAGGGTTATAAAATAACGCATTTCGGTCATAATTTACACATAACTCAACCATATCAGAGTGCAAATAAGAATTTAGATTATTGAAAAAGTTAGCGCCGTATTCAACATCAAATAGTTCCGGGTCACGCGCTTTTTCTTGTTTTAAAAATTCTTTTGATAGTGTTGGGTTTACCTCCCAACTAGGATAGTTAACAGCTTGTATAGCTTGATGTTTATCGTTTTTACCATTGCGATACATGTCCCAAAACAAACCTTGCTTTTTATAAGGGGAAGATATCATTAGAATCTTACCTAACGCCCCAAATTGTGCAACAGCAGGCGATAAAGCGCGGAATAAAGAGTCTGCACTCGCATTACTTTCACCCTCAAGACTGAATGCTATTTCATCAAAAACAAGTAACCCTACTGGTAAACCTCTCGCAGTCCTAGAACTAGTGGGAATAGATTTAATTATGCAATTATTGGTTAATTCTAGAGAATCAGCGTATTCTTTTTTAATTAAATTTTGAAGATAAAAACTATTATTTAATAAGTCTTTGATATTCCTGATAATAATTTTGGCTTGTTCATTACTATTCGCTATACAAATAATATAAAATTTCTCGTTTGGACGTAAGTTTTTTCTATATTCATCTGCAAGCATTACGGATGCATAAATAGCACAGATACTAGCCATTAATGATTTGCCGCTACGTCTCCCCAGTGCCCAAACACCAATAGAGTAATTCCCATCCCAAAAGCTTGATAATATTTCTCGTTGTTTTTCATACAAATTTAAGTCTAAAATTTTCTCGTCTTCGGCAAAATCGATAATATTTAGCATATTTTAATTGGTACTAGTCTTTTGTTTTAGATAATCTGCAAAATCCATCTGAGGGTTCGATTGTTCTGGTTGCTTTCGATCTTCCAAGCCCGACCACTTGCCAAGCAATTGAACGGCTTTCAATTTGTCAGCATTACGGCTATCTGGATTTTTTACAATATCGGCTAAAACTTTAAAGGCATCAGGTAATAATGCTTGTACTTGTTCGCTAATCGTTAACGATGTTTCTTCAATAGCTTTTTCAACAATTTCATCTTGAGTATCCATCAATGCTTTTTGAAAATCTGGACTCTTAGACCAATTTTCTATAGTTTTTCGATGTACTCCTAATTCTTTTGCAGTTTCTACCTTGGTCTTTCCAGTTGCCAAAAGTGCTACAGCTTTCAGCTTTTCCTCTCCTAGACTGTGATTGATAGGCATAAAAATAAGCTTGGACAACACTTATCCGCAAAGGACAAGCTACGGATAAATAGCGGATATATCAATTCTACCTAATATCATTAGCTGCTTAGGATACATTAAATACTATTAGTAATTTTCATTCGTCTAAACCCAAAGTAAAATAGTTATGTGTGTTTGATATAAAACAAAGCATAACTTGATTATGGCTAATATTAATGTTGATGAAATAATCGAAAAAATTCAATATTTAAAAGTACTTCGAGACAAGCTTTTAGAATCAGAGTTATCACCGGAAAACGCTTGGATTCATCAGTATGAAGTACATCGCAGTCATCCAAGCGGCTATGAAGCTACCTATACTTACGCTAAATGGCAATCTAAAGACGCAATATTCAAGCGGAACCCTAAAAAGAATGCAAAGCCAGTAAAAGAAGGAAAAGACGAAAAATTTACCAATCACAAGCACATTGGAAATGTTGAAACTGATCCAGAAGTTCAAGAGGCTTACAAAGCTTGGAATAACCGCAAAGAATTAGAAGATATTGAAAAAGCTTTCAATAATATTGAAGCAATACTTTATTCTTTGTTTTGCCTAAATAGTGAAAATACTGATGACTTTAGCTAACTATAATAGCTAATTTCGAGATATTAATATAGCAATACAAATCAGATGTTTGAAGAATTAAACAAAATTGTTGATTTTATCAATAATGGCAATACAGTAAACCCCGTTTTAGATATTTCGTCTGAAGCCGAGAGAATTGTTAGACAGTTATTGAATGTTCCCGGCATGACTTTAACAAATACATACGATTTTGATAAAGCTATGCCTATTTTAAAACTAAAAGAGGGTACTATCTTGAAATTATACATAAACCCTTTTGGAGTTAAGCACGTATTTTTAACTAATAATTCAGGAAAAGCAATTTTTGCTGGTTTTGTAGGTTGGGTTCATTCTTATGAGTTGGATAAAGCTATAAAACAAATTTGCGAGGTGTTTAGCCATTAAACACAATACCTCTAGCTATATTATTAGTCTGGTAGTCACCCCATGTTGTAGTCATATATGGGAAAGGAGTTTCGGTAGTCACCATTGACTATATCTATATATATACAGGGGGTGACTACGGGCGGAATGACTATGAGTTAGCGGTAGTCACCATCTGCCGTAGTCATATTTGGGAAAGTATTTCGGTAGTCACCACTAGTACTATCTATTTATTTACAGGGGGTGACTACGGGCGGAATGACTATGAGGAACGTAGTAAATGGTAGTCACCCCAAATATGTTAATCGAGTTGAGGGAAAGTAAAATCCCGGTTCCCGTGTTGAAGCTGGCAGCGCGACAACTGCCACGAAAGAAGCGCGATCAAATACGGGAATGGTTAGCAGCAAGTAGCGCGTAAAGCCACT
>JBARZF010000643.1:0-6734 GCA_049649675.1 Rivularia sp. (in: cyanobacteria)
AACGCGCACCGGGGTAAATTTGCTGAATCGCCGAAGCCAACTCCACACCAGCACCAACATCGGCTGCATTGTGAAAACCATCAACCACCATATCAATATCTGGAAGCAGCAACGGCTCATCGGGATTGGCTAATAATAAATCCCGCACAGCACCACCAACTATATATAGATGCCAACCTCTTTTTTCTGCTTCTTTAGAAACTGTGGCGAGAAACTCCCATAAATTTGCTGCAAGTCGGTTTTGTAAATCATCTAAAGTTGGTGTTTCTGAATTCTCTTTATCTTCTTTCTTCTCTTCTTTGCCTTGATGTAATTCTCTTAAAACATCAGTACGAGTTACAATTCCGATTAAATTACCATCTTCTAATACTGGTAAACGCCCAATATCATGAGTTACCATCAAAGATTCAATTTTCGGTAGCGTTGTATCTGGAGCAATTGTCTTGAGATTCTTTGACATATAGCCTTTCACCGGAGCATGAGCAAAACCGTGATGTAAAGCAATATCCAAATCTCGCCGCGATATTATACCAACTAATTTCCTGGAAGCGTCAACAACAGATAAACCAGAATGCCCGTAACGTAACAAAATCCGATGTGCTTCCTCGATGGTGGTATCTGGTGGAATAGTACGTACCGGAGAAGACATTAAATCTCGCGCTGTTGGGGGATGAGGTATTAAATTTTTCAACTCCTCAACAACTTGACTTAATATTTCCTGGGAATTTACATTCTTTAAACTTACTGAAGCAGCTTTACTATGGCCACCACCACCAAAAGGTGTCAAAATATCATTTAGATTAGTATCGGGAATTTGCGATCGCGCTATCACCGACAAACCATTACTACCTTTTTTCTGATATTCGTGAGCCAATAACAAAGCGTCAATTTCCATTAACTCAAGCAATTCTGAAGCTAAATCCGATAACCCACGAACAAAGTCATCAGTTTTAAGAATTACCCAAGCAACTTTATAACCGCGTACTTTTTCAGTTTCAATATCTTCCAAAGCAATTTTCAATAACTCCTGCAAATGAGGAGATAAACCCGGTTCAATATAGTCACTCACCACCGACAAACTAGCACCCTGCTGCATCAACCAAGCCAAAGCCAAAGCATCTTCCGGTGTCGTATGCTCGTAAGTAAGAGAACCTGTGTCAACATGAATACCCAAAGCCATTACAGTAGCTTCCGTAGCAGTTAAAGAAATATTTTGCTTTTGTAATTCTTGTACAACCAAAGTAGTAGCCGCACCGACTGGATAAATATGAGATTCTGTAGCGGGAATATCCAGAGTTTGTTCTAAATGATGATCGTAAACAATAACTTTTTCAACATTCGGTAAATCAAACCATTCCGCAGCCTTTCCCAAACGGTTGCGCTGCTGAGTATCAACCACAGCCAAACAGCGAATATCCTCAGTAATTACCGCACGCCGTTCAATTAGCGGATATTCATCTTTATGTAGAGCTAAAAAATCCTTAACCGTGGGATGAGAGCCACCAGGTAAAACAATCAGGCTACCTTCAAGTAATCGAGTCAACCCCACCGCAGCCCCTAAAGTATCAAAATCTGCTGTTGTGTGGCATAGAATTAAATTCATCTTGTTGGTGTTTGGTTCGGGTTTTATTTATTTTAAAGCTTAATCGATGCCCTCAGATTGTAGGTTGGGTTGGGTTGAACGGAGTGAAACCCAAAAATATGCGAATAACCTCCCTCAGACTGGAAGTCTGGGGCTACATAAACAAAGCCCACCTGCGTGGGCTAATAATATGCAAATTATTTGTTTTCTACGGCGCAAAATATAAAGAATTATGGATAGAGAAGAATTGCAAGAAAGATTCAAAAGTTTGTAGGTTGGGTTGAACGGAGTGAAACCCAACATAGCTTTGTAGGTTGGGTTGAGGAACGAAGCCCAACATTATGCGAAGAAAGACTAAATACAATAATTCAATACAAAAAACAAATACTACACTTAATTTATAAATGTATTTGGGATTTCATTAAAACCAAAACGTCAATTTTAGGTTACTACAATTAACCCCTGCCACGGTGGGTTTTGCTTGTGTAGCCGTGATTTTAATCGCCAGGTATTATTCCTACTCAACTTAATTTATAAATTTATTTGAGATTTCATCAAAACCAAAATGTAAATGTTGGGTTACGGCGCGTTTATATTACTCGTAATCATCTAAATTATTAGTGCGCCTTTAACCCAACCTACAAAAGACTAAAATCTACTACTCGAGGGCATAACCCAATATCACCTAATAATTGAAATCATCTGATAAAAACTAAAACTCGGATGTTGGGAAGAAGACGCATTTATATTTTTCGTCATTTATATAAATAATTCGCATCTAACCCAACCTACAAACTCGGATGTTGGGTTACGGCGCGTTTATATTACTCGTAATAAATGTAAGTTATTTGTGCGCCGTGAAGCTAACCTACAAACTACAAACTTCCTGCAAAATTATAATTAAAAAACAAACATATTTAATATATTTGACATATTCTGATGTTGGGTTATAACGGTATAGATAACTTAATGTATAAAAAATTAGAGACAAAATATGACTACCATAAGTAACGTCTTTTTCAGATCTTCAAACAATACAAATAGCGTTGAGCTTAATGGTTCATCAGATGGAACTACCGTTACTTTTGATGGTTCATTGGACGATCCACAAGATAATGTTACCTTCACCTTTGATAGCCTATTAGAGCCTTTTGATCAAGTCAATTTCACTAAGAATGCACTTAGTCCCGATTACTTTAACAACAATATTGTTAATTTTGAAGCAGACCAATATCTAGCTTCTAATAGTGATTTGATAGATGCCTTTGGCAATCTTGCTTATGACGAAGCTGTAAATGCTGCAAATCGACATTATATTGAGTTTGGAGTTGGAGAAGCTCGAGTCGTAGATACTTTTAAAGCAGACCAATATCTAGCTTCTAATGGTGATTTGATAGATGCTTTTGGCAATCTTGCTTACGACGAAGCTGTAAATGCTGCAAATCGACATTATATTGAGTTTGGAATTGAAGAAGGTCGAGTCACAGATACTTTTGAAGCAGATCAATATTTAGCTTCTCATAGTGATTTGATAAGTGCTTTTGGCAATCTTGCTTACGACGAAGCTTTAAATGCTGCAACTCAACATTACATTGAGTTTGGAGTTGAAGAAGGTCGAAGCTTAGATACTTTTGAAGAAGCCCAATATCTAGCTTCTCATGGTGATTTGATAAATGCTTTTGGCAATCAAGCTTATGAGAAAGCTTTAAATGATGCAACTCAACATTACATTGAGTTTGGAATTGGAGAAGATCGAAGCTTAGATACTTTTAATGAAGACCAATATCTAAATTCTTTCCCCGATCTAATTGCTGCCTTTGGCAATGATTTAGAGGCTGCAACTCAACATTACATTGAGTTTGGATCTGGAGAAGGTCGAGTTTTTTGAGTTACAGTTTGTAGGTTGGGTTCGGCTTTGCTTGAATTAACCATTACCAATCAAGACCAAATAAATTTATCTAATCAAAATCGAAACGTAAATGTTGGCAAGGAGACGCATTTATATTTTTAGTTATCCACATAAATTGCTCGTGCGTCTAACCCAACCTACATATTAAATTCAGCTATTTCAAAATCTTCTTCTGTTGATTGATTTGAACCAGTAAACATTCCGAAAGTAATCATTTGTGAAGCTTTCTCAACTGGTTCTGACTCTAAAAAAGTTACAATTACTCGGCTTTGAATAGCGTCGGATGGTAATTCTGATAACTCTATTTTCCCGTCTTTATAAATTCCTTCTACTGATTTCAACATTTTACTCACTATCTAAAATATCCAAAACTTCTTGCTCAACAGTGCGCGATGGCACAAAGTGCCTGCCTTTGGGCAAACGCGAAATATCTAATGCATCACAATCAGCTAATTCAATTATTTCCTTAATGGATTGTCGCACTTGCTGGGCTATATCAGGTTGCCATTGACGTAACTTAACATTTAGCTGTTCTATTAAGGTATCCATATAATTAGTTTGCGACGTTGTTTTATATTTATATTTTAGTCGTAGGTTGAGTTGAGGAACATTACCGTTAGCGAAGCGTGTCCGCTAGGTCATACATAGTATTCCAAAACCCGGATGTTGGGTTACGACGCTTTTATATTTTCGTTATTCATATAAATTATTCATGCGTCTAACCCAACCTACAAATTGACTACAATAACTATTAATTAATGGCAAATCTTCATTTAATTTACGGTTTTGCAGGAGCGGGTAAGACAACGTTTGCTCGAAAATTAGAAACTGAAATTTCAGCTATACGTTTTACTCATGATGAGTGGATGGTGAAACTTTACGGTCATAATCCACAAGAAGAAAAATTTTCAGATTATTACAACCGAATTTCCGATTTAATTTGGAATCTTACCATGCAACTTCTTCGCTTAAACCAAGATGTGATTTTAGATTTCGGCTTTTGGAGTCGAGCATCTCGCGATGAAGCACGCAACAAAGCTAAAATCGCCAATGCTGAAGTCAAATTATATTTTGTAACCTGCTCTGAAGAAGTTATGCTTCTTCGTGTAGCGAAGAGGAATAGTAATTTACCAAGCGACTCGCTGTGGATTGATGAAAATGCTTTTGAGCTTTTTAAGCAAAGTTATGAAGCTTTAGGAGATGATGAAAATTATATTGTTATTGAAACTGATGCTTATTAATTCAAATAAACAAACCCGCATCTACATGAAAAAAATCTCCCAAAGCCTTCGCTTGAGCTTTACTAATTTCTCGCTTACCATTTACAACTTCCGAAACCACACCTTTAGAACCAATAACCCCTACCAGATCGGATTGCTTAATACCTTTTTGTTCCATTAAAAACACTAATAAGGAATGAGGTGTAGTCTTTAGATTAGGACTGTAATATTCTTGCTCGAATTTTTCAATTAAAGTAATAAGTAATTCATAAAGCTCATCTTCTTCAGGAGTCCTATTGGAACGGTGCATTAATTCTTCAACTATCGCTAAAGCTTTTTCATTCTCTTCTTCAGTTTTAATTAACTTAGGCTGATATTTTACTAATAATTCTGTATATCTTTCTGGATTAAAAGTAAGGGTCATTTTTCCATTCCTCCTTATCGTATTCAGCGTGAGTTAGAATATACTTCATGTAAATTACTTGCTTTTCATAATCGATACTCACTATTAAGCGATATTTATTTCCTTTAATATTGAAAACGGTAAAATTACCTACTGCTTCGGCTTTATAAAAAACAGATTGCACCTCAATTAAATTAGACCAGTTTGCCTTATTTGCAACCTTGTACCAATTATCAATAGCATCACTACAATCGGCGTGCTTTAATTTAAATTCTCTTAAAAGCCGATAGCTGATAATATGCATTTTTTCATAACCAAATTCTAACTAAGTTTTGTTTTCATTATGAGAACAAAAAAATAATATCACGCACTCGGTGTTTACAAATTAACCCAGGAAGGTAGGTTTCACCTGTGTAGACGCGATTTAAATCGCCAGGTTTAAACCAACAAATCAACATCTACCAAACCCTCAATCCTAAAATCACCAAGTTTGTAGGTTGGGTTAAACGTTAGCGTTAGTTTGTAGGTTGGGTTAAACGGAGTGCAACCCAACAGAGCGCAATAACTAGAAGAATTAAATATAAAATCAGATATAAAAATTCATATATAGATGTATTTAGAATTTTCTCATCAAACTAAAACCCGGATGTTGGGTTACGGCGCATTTATATTTCTCGTAATCAATTTAAGTTATTCTTTCGCCTAACCCAACCTAAAATCTACAAATTAACCCACGCAGGTGGGTTTTGCCTGTGTAGCAGCGGTTTCAACCGCCGGATATGATTAACAACATCTACCCAACCCTCAACCCCAAAATCACCAACCCCCGCTCTATTCCATCAAGATCCGCAATTCCCGGCATATGTCCCCAACGTTCAAAACCAAACTTTTCAAACAGTTTTAAACTCGCTTCATTATGCTCAAAAATAAATCCAATTAACGTTTTCAATCCTAAATTCGGACTTTGACGAATCGCTTCTGCTAACAACAGCTTTCCCAAACCGCGACGATGATAATTTGAAGCAATATAAATACTTACTTCCGCCGTTGCATGATAAGCCGGTCTACCATAAAACGGTTGAAAACTCAACCATCCAGCAATTATTTCTTCAATTTCTATTACCCAAAGCGGATGTTTTACCGGAGAACGTTTTTTAAACCAGTTGATGCGACTCATTACAGATACTGGTTCTAAATCCGCTGTTGCCATACGGCTGGGAATTGAAGCGTTGTATATCGCCACGATCGCAGGTAAATCATTTTCAGTCGCATGACGGATAATCATTTCGAGTTTTTGAACGACAATATTAAGAAATGATACATAAATATTGACAATATTTGTTATGGCTACTGCAATTATTACAGGAAGTTCACAAGGAATTGGTAAATCGACGGCGCTTTTGTTTGCCCGCAAAGGATACGATTTAGTCTTAACTGCGCGATCGCCAGAAATGTTAGAAGCAACAGCGGCGGAAGTTCGGGCAATTGGAACAAAAGTACTGGCTGTGCCTTGCGATGTTAGCCAGGAAGCAGAAGTAAATAACTTGATATCAAAGGCTTTAGAATATTTTGGCAGCATTGATGTTTTAATCAATAATGCCGGAGTTTGTATGAGTGGCC
>JBARZF010000644.1:0-11558 GCA_049649675.1 Rivularia sp. (in: cyanobacteria)
TTAAGGCTTTTTCCCAGTATTCCGCACGCTGGTAACTTTACTAATTAAATCAAACCAGAAAGGGGCACCCATCGCGATCGCAACACCGCTAAGAATCCAGCCGGGAATTGCACGGGCAAATTTAAAAAAAGATGGCCATCGGGCGCTAGTTGATGGAATGGAGCCTACTTGCTGCTTGATGTTGACTTGAGTCCAACCAATGGGTAAAGATATATCTGATAAAACTTCTTCTGTTTGACTTCTAAGAGTTCCGATGTCTATATACTTGAGATTGTCTTGATTCTGGACTACTATTTGTCCGGCATTATTTACAATGGTATTTCTTAAAGCTGAATCTGTAGAAAGTCTACTTATCATATGAAATGCATCGGCGTTTGCTAATACAGCAATAGCAAAACCAATTAGTAACGCAACTCCTTTTGAATTACGTTTGTAAACTCCAGTAGCTCTTTCCATAGAACTATTAAAAGAGTATTCCATTTCTTGTCTCAATTCATGAAGCCCAGATTCTGTTTTATCAATTTTTGTTCGGGTACGATGGGCTAAAACAGTGAGATTTTCTGTAATAGATTGCGGTAAAATATCAGTCAACTGTTGAAAATGTTGATAGGTTTGACTATCTTTATCTTTAATTGCCTCTTCAAATTCTTGGTAAACTTTACTACCTTTTTTCATTAATTCAACAATTTCAGTTACATTCGGTTCTAAACCTCCTAAAGTAATTGTTTGTTCTTGTGAAGAAAATATATCCTGCTTTAAAAACTTAAGTCGTCGCACAGAGGCAGTCGTATATTCACTTTCTGGTATTTCTATTTGAAAAGTGTCTATATATCTATCTATACTTTGTGACATACGACTGATACTAGTATTCAAATCGGCTTTTTTTTGGTTGTAATTCCAGATAATTTGCTCGAAATCAGCCTGCATTTCGGCGAATTCCTGATAAATAACGCTCAAAAACTTCGTAAATTTTTCATCTCCCTGTACTTTTCCTTCTAAACTAAATAAAATATCTTGTATTTCACCGAGTCTTTGATTTTTGAATTTTTCTAACCTTGATTCTGAAAGTTTTCGAGAAAAATCAGGAATTTGTAAGGTTTCCATCAATGTCGTTGCATAGATGTCGGCAGGAATATAAGACGGCCCGCTATGTTGCCCATTACCGAAAATTGTTTCGTTCTGAGTTTTTCCGTTAAAAGGACGAGTCAACGAACCTAACGCCCAGGTTACTTTTCTTGGTAAAGTCGCTAAAAATCCTTTCGCTTCTTGATTAATATTTCTAACTAAAGGATTACCGTAAATTTGATTTACTAATTGGATTATTTTTGCTTCTTCAGAATTACCAACACCTCCTGCAAGTAAAATTTCAATAGATTTTCTGAGGTGCGCGGCACGCCATTGTAATAATGTGGCAATCAATTCCTGTATTTCGGAAGCTAATAAACTTAAGATTAAGTAAGTAAATACTAAACCTAAAGCGATATCGAAGATAAAAGGCAGATTCATATTGTTTTTCTCTCCTAGTATTTAATCATTGATGTTGGGGACCCAACAGTATTAGTTTTTCTTCAGTAAACAAGATTTTAATTTTTATCAAATTTATCCGATTCTTTTTCTTGAGAAAAAATTTAAAAATATAGCAAAATAAAGATCAATAAATTAGATTTAACGAGATAATGAAAAGATAGCAGTTTAATTGAATGTTAATATTGGAGATTAACAACGCCGGTTTCTCTATGATTTAATCGGCGATTTAAAACGATTGTCCTAGTTTATGCAAAAAGAAAGCTTTATTTGGGATCGTGTTGAAAAACAGTATCGTCGGATGGACAAACGGATAGATAGAATTTGGATAGTAATATTGCTGGTAGCCGCAGTAATACTTTTTACTATTAGTCTAGGTGAATTGCCGCTGCGAGACTGGGATGAAGGCACTGTTGCACAAGTTGCACGCGAATTAGGACGCGCTCCAACTGGCGAGATGCGATGGCTTTTCCCAACTCTAGGGGGTGAGCCATATCACAACAAGCCGCCATTAATACATTTGATGATTGCTTGGGCTTATAGCTTAGGAGGTGTAAACGAGTGGACTACACGTTTACCCGGTGCAATTTTAACAGCTCTTTCCGTACCTTTTCTGTACAGTATTGGCAGAGAAATCTTTCCTTGCCGCATTTGTGCTGTCTACAGCGCTTTAGTTTATCTAACAATGTTGCCGGTAGTACGTCACGGAAGACTGGCTATGTTAGATGGTGCGGCAGTTTGCTTTTTCACAATTATGCTGTTGTGCGTGTTGCGATCGCGTCGTGATTTACGCTATTGCCTGGGCGTAGGTATCGGTTTTGCGCTGATATGTTTAACTAAGAGCATTTTGGGTATATTGCTGGGTGCTGTGGCGATGATATATCTATTTTGGGATACGCCGCGATTGCTTACCAGTAAGTATATGTGGATGGGAATGTTTATCGGTGCTGCTCCGGTAGCTTTTTGGTACGGTGCCCAATGGTTACACTACGGGCATAATTTTGTGAATAAAGGAATGATCAATCAATCCTTTAGCCGTATCTGGACTTCGGTTGAAAATCATTCCGGGCCACCCTGGTATTATTTACTAGAAATTTGCAAATATACGTGGCCTTGGTTAATTTTTGTCCCAGCTTCTTTACGTTTTACTTGGGAAAATCGCAATCTTAGTTGGGCAAAACTTGTACTAGTTTGGCTGAGTGTTTATTTAATAGCTATTTCTGTGATGGGAACCAAGCTTCCTTGGTATGTCTTCCCGATTTACCCTGCGATCGCTTTAATGATTGGAGCAAAATTCGGACAAGTCGAAAATTTACCAATACTTACCCCATTACCAAAATTTTGGGTAGTAATGTTAAGCTTTTTAGCTTTGATTTCCGCAGTCGGCAGTACCTACTATAGCTGGGGTGGAACACCCGAACCCCAATTGCAGCTGATATTTGCTTCTCTTAGCGTCACAATGGCTTTATCAGCTTTAAGGGCACAAAGAGGTGACAGACAATTCCTCAAAGTACTCCTATGGGGAACCTATGTATCTTTATTATTATTTGTAAAATCGAATTACTGGGTGTGGGAACTCAACGAAGATTATCCAGTTAAGCCAGTTGTCCAGATGGTAGCCCAAGCAAATCTGGGAGTAAAGACAGTTTACATTTCTTCACCCCATAATCGGCCATCATTAGATTTTTATAGCGAAGGTACTATTAAACCAGCTTCTCCAGATAACTTGAAATATTATTGGCAGCATGATAAACCACCATATTTCTTACTCGACGAAAACGCTCTGAAGGATTTTCCACCTGATTCAGTACGAGTAATAGCCAAGCAAGAAGGTTGGACTTTAGTGACAAAAAAATCGCCCTCTAACTAAATAAAAATTAGTCGAGGGGCTATCTTCAAACATTGGTATAGAGGCGGGTAATTGTTGAATTTTATATATAAATACAAACAAGCAGCTAGCCACAATCGAACGGTACATTTTTCTATTGCTTCGCAGCGATCGCCGTTCCCCATTGCCCGTTCCCTTTAACTAAAAATATAGTTTATTCTTCTTGCATATCAGGATTTTTCTCAATATTCTCTGTATTCAAAGGCAAATGAGTATTTGATTCGATAGTGTTTGTTTGAGTAACGGTTAACATACCGCATACAATAGCACTTCCTAAAATAAAAGCTATCAAAGGATGCTTAAAAAATACAAAATCTCGTAAAATTCGAGATAAAGGTCGGCTTTGACGACGTAGTACAGATGAAAGAGTAATTTGTTTTAAAGGAAATGGATCGCGCACGTAATTACCGCTACGACATACCACCAACCTTTCCTGACAGTAAGGGCAGTTGTATAATCCAGTACAAGTTTTTAAGACTTTTGCCGTAGCATTTTTTTGGCAAATGGGGCAAGTAACGTAATGATTATCAAAGGTGTGTGTGTTCATCTACCTCGTCCGCTATTCTATTTACTCGCTGTATAACAATTGGTATAACTGATCAATTTGTGCTTATACAACCAAAACATGGTTGGGAATAAGCGATGTGTGATATATACAAATGTCCGTTAGGGAATGAACATTTTATGACTACAACATGAGTTTAACTATATTCAAATAACTTTGACCTTACCGACTCACAAATTTTGCAGAGGGCAATTGTCGATTAACTTGATTGTAGTCAACTTAAATGTGTGAAACACTACATATTTATAACCTTTACATTTATAACAAGGCTTAACGCGATAGTCGATGAGCGCCCGTCGCGTACTATACATTCAACATACATCCAACCGCTGCTGTTAGTTTGCTCCCGCTTGATTTCGTAAAGCTTTGAGCAATCAGCTCTTATCTACTGTTTACTATTTAAGCACTTCCTCCACAAAAATTCTGAGTAATTACAGTTTTTTTTACCAAAGCTTTGTAAAGCGATCGGACTCAATAAGGAAATTACCCATAAATTTTCTACCGAATGTAGCTATACAGCATACTTTTTATAGAAGTAGGAATTATGAAAATCGCAGTACTGATATTAAACCATTAATGCTTTCCCTTTAACTTTTTACAAGACTGTAACGATAATTCAATAGGTCAATTTTTAACTTTATCGAAAATTAGATATGTTTAGCTTATAGTTTTGAGAATAGCTATAAATAACTGTAAAGACAAATATCTGTAAAGAAGTTAAGTCAAATTTACAAAAAACGATTATAACAATTGAATTACTAGTCAAGATATTTATTAAAAATCTATATTATTAATTATTTATCAAGAAGTATTAGTGAAATTTATGCCAGCCAAATTTCTGTGAAGGGATGCCAAGAAAATTTAAATGCAAGCAGGATATTATTTTTTATTGCGTTCAGCTTTGCTTTATCGGCACCATGCCGCCGTACCGCTTCGCGGAAGTAAGAAGTAAAAAGTAAGAAGTAAAAAGTTTGATTTTATAGGCTTTTCAGCCATTAAAAATGGTTGCCTTATTTACGCCGACTTGTACTAGTTATTCAATCATGCCTAGATACAAATGGTAAAAAAGCTGCCTGCAACCATTACAGGTTGGAGAGGCAGCTGCAACCAATAAATGGTTGACTTATAATAATCGATCGGTAATGTCAACAGTAAAATCATTGTTAATTGACGAAACAATGAATTGATATCCTGCTATACATACATATACCAACCACACTTTTTATTTAAACCAAACTTACCCAAATTATCGTTAATCGAAATTATGGATAAGTTTGTAGGCATAAAACCTGCGTGAGCTTTTCAGCAAATATTGGGCTGACTTGCGTTTATGAAGATTAATCTCTATCAAGAGATATAAGAGCAATCAAACACTTCCACTCTTTGTCAGTCACCTCAACCGAGAAAACTGGCATTTTTTAAAGCAAACGATTTAAATATGTCCATCTAACAATCAACATTCATGAATCATGATTATTAAATGACTAAGACGGGGGTTCGCTTAATCTTCTTCTTGTTCTTCTAAATCTTCTGGATCTACTTGTTTTAGACGAATATGCTTTTTGCCTAAAGTAATGATAAACTCATCTCCTGATTTAAGACCCATCTGTTTTGTATAAGCCGAACCTATCAATAAATTACCATTAGACTGCACGCTAATTCGATAGCTAGCACTGCGTCCTCCACGGCCATTAGCACCAGAAGAACTATCTAACTGAATACCCTCAGCATCAATTAGGGCATTCAAGAATTTCATCATGTTAACGCGCTCTATACCATTTTTCGTAACGGTATAGTAGCCGCATCGTTTGGCTTTATCTTCTTTACTTTCGCTTTCTAGCTCTTTGACTTTCTTGAGTAAATCTTCGCCGACTAGAGGTTCAATTTTTTTCTGTTTAGCCATCAACTTAAATCAAAAACTAACGATGGGTGTGGTGGAATCGATTTCATTTTAACTGACATTGAGGTATTAAGAACACCCTATAGGATTAATTTTCATTTTTTTTTGAGGTTGCGATATAAAACTTGCACTTATAACCTTAGTATTTTAACTATGCAGATTGCTTAAGGCTGGTTGATAGCATCAAAAAAAATGAAGCAAAAAAGAAATAAGATCGCGATAACTATATAATAAATTTTCCCCTTTGATAGATAGTGTTAATTCCAGCTTCCATTGAGTCTATCAGAAACAGATGCTGCTAGACTGTAGAAGATTGAAATTGAAATTTTCTGTCGAGGAGTGCCTATTATATTGCTCGCTTGCTGCTCTCTTAATACGAAGTATAAGTAATTTGATAAGCATCAAGTATGAACATTTTACTTTTCAAACACTAATTGTTATCTAACCCGAATGAAACTTACCACTAAAGGACACTATAGTGTAAAAGCGTTACTAGATTTAAGCTTGCAGCAAAAAAGTGGCCCTTCTTCAACTAAAGTTATTGCAAGCCGTCAAAATATTCCTGCTCCTTATTTGGAAAAGCTACTAATAGAAATGCGTCGTGCTGGATTGGTAAAATCAATACGCGGTAAAGATGGTGGATACCAATTAGCGCGAGAACCTGTCAAAATATCTTTAGGAGAAATTTTAGAAGCAGTTGGCGAAACAATTGAACCTTTACCTCACCATAAAGCTTACCCGCAAGCCGCTGAAGATTGGGTAACTTTTAGTCTTTGGCATAGACTCTCTCAAAAGCTCAAAGAAGCATTATACAGCATTACTTTGGCAGACCTTTATTACGATGCTCGCAGCTGGCAAGCTTCTCTTGGAGAAGAAGCTAGTTTTGTGGTTTAGTTATTAATTATCGACACTAGGAAGTGAGGGGAAGTTAAAAGTTAAAAGTTAAAATTTCGCAACAAACGTCCACAAACATCTTTTTTTCCTATTCCCGAACTAACAACTCCGTGGTTTCTTAAAAGCGCGATCGTATTTTTTTCACAATACCTCCGCGTGTGTGTTGCCACTTTGACCGAATATTGTGACCGAAAATTGATCGACAAGAACTGTTTTTAACCTCCTCCGGATTAGATATTAAATTTGAGATCGAAAACAATCCTCTAGCGCTCCTTTATGAGATAATTTAAAATCCTATAAAGGCAAATATTTCTAAATCTAAAATCGGAAATCTAAAACTGCCTTGCCCTATTCTTTCAAAAAGACAATCATAAATCTAAAATCTAAAATCGGGTGACTTTTTCTTCTGCTGTCTTGATTATTGCTGCTAGTTTAGATTACTTGATCGGCGATCCGTGGAACTGGGTTCATCCCGTACAAGTAATGGGTTGGTTTATTTCTCATTTAACGAAATTAGCTCTTAAGTATTGTCATAATTCCTTAACACAACGTTTGGCGGGAATAGCAATAACTGCAATTTTGGTAATAGGTAGCGGTGCCATTGGTTGGTTAATAGTCCGATGTGCTATGTGGATAAATCCAATACTGGGAATTTTGCTAGAAAGTGTCTTATTAGCTAGTTGTTTTGCCTTCAAAAGTTTAAGAACAGCAGCCGAAACAGTAATCAGCCGTTTAAAAGTAGGAAACATTGACGAAGCTCGTTCTCTTCTACGTAATTTTGTTGGTCGAGATACACAAAATTTGACTTCAGAAGAAATATTACGCGCAGTTTTAGAAACAGTAACAGAAAACGCTACTGATGGCGTAATGGCTCCTCTTTTTTATGCAATTATTGGTGCTTTTTTACCCATTGTTGGTCCTTCAACCTTTGCTTTAGCATATAAAGCCAGCAGTACTCTAGATTCTATGATTGGCTATCGGGAAGTTCCCTATATTTATTTAGGATGGTTTAGCGCACGTTTAGAAGATTGTTTAACTTGGTTTCCATGTAGGCTAACAGTTATAACTCTTGCTTTGCTATCTCGTAAACCCCTTTCATGTATTAAAATTTGTCAGCGAGATGCACCCAAAGATTCAAGTCCTAATTCTGGCTGGAGTGAATGCGCTTATGCTGCAATTTTAGGAGTACAGATGGGAGGTACCAATTGGTATCGTGGGGTAGCCAAAGTAAAACCTTTGCTTGGAGATGCGATTCATCCAATTACTTCAAATTCTATTGAAACTGCTTTACAACTAACTCGATATTCCTTTTTGCTGTGGTTGGGGGGAGCTACATCTCTACTCTTATTAACAACAATCGGGTAATGATTAAATTAGAAATAATGGTTTATAATTCTCTGCAATTTATCGCTTTATTAAAAAAGGGTTAAGTTTTAAGCCTTTATATTAGGTGTTCCCTATTACCTTGTTTCTATAAAATAGTATACTTAATGACGAGCGTGATATCGGTTTATGAGTGTGTCCGTTAAAGTTGTAAACATACTTTCATCAGAAGAACTTCGTCGTACCTTAAGAAGACTCGCTTCTGAAATAGTAGAAAGAACTCGCGATTTATCCCAATTAGTGCTTATAGGTATTCATACAAGAGGAGTACCATTAGCCAATTTATTAGCGAGTCAGATTGAAGTACTAGAAAATGTAAATGTGCCAGTAGGTGCCTTAGATATCACATTTTATCGCGACGATCTCGATCAAATTGGTTTGAGAACCCCAGCAAAAACTAGCATCCCTTTTGATTTGACAGGGAAAATTGTCGTACTTGTTGATGATGTGATATTCAAAGGAAGAACGGCTCGTGCTGCTTTGAATGCAGTAAACGAATACGGCCGGCCAGAAGTAATCCGTCTCGCTGTTTTAGTAGATAGAGGTCATCGTCAAGTACCAATTCACCCAGATTTTATCGGTAAACAGCTACCAACCGCAGCAGAAGAAATTGTCAAAGTCTATTTGCAAGAAACTGACGGGAAAGATGGGGTGGAGTTGATTAACGAGTGATATTTAATTGGTAATTGGTAATTGGTAATTGGTAATGGGTTATA
Organism: Rivularia sp. (in: cyanobacteria); assembly: GCA_049649675.1. Lineage (GTDB taxonomy): Bacteria > Cyanobacteriota > Cyanobacteriia > Cyanobacteriales > Nostocaceae > Rivularia. Next base: position 8,871 of record JBARZF010000644.1, read on the forward strand.
TTTAACTCCTAACTTTTAGAATCTAAAATCCAAAATCTAAAATCTAAAATCCTATTGCCTATTTCCCATTACCGGACTTGCGTGATGATGAACCAAATACCATTTATCACCGAGTAATTCAAATACATTGGTGGCTAAAGATTGTGCTTCCATTCTCGAACCTTTGATGACTTGCATCACGTTTTCAACTAGCACAACATAGGCAATATTTCCTCGGATTTCTGTCGAAATTACATCTGTATTTATTTCGATATAAGGAGTATTTTGAAAAATCTTTACCCAGGAATTATTAACTTGTTTCCAACCACGAAGTATATTCCATCCGGGGTGAACGCAAAGGCTACTAGTCCCTTGGGACCATACTTCACTCATTGCATCAATATCCTTTTTCTCGAAAGCTCGGTAAAAGGCTTCGTTTGCTGCTAATATTTCAGAACGCTGTTCGGTCATGATAGGGAGTTAAGAGTTGGGAGTTGGGAGTTGGGAGTTAGGAGTTAGGAGTTGGGAGTTAGGAGTTCGGAGTTAAATTTATTAACTGTTAACTGCTCACTGCTCACTGTTAACTGATAACTGTTAACTGTTTGTTTTGACATTACCAATCGTTTGTAACAATTGCTTTGCAGTGTAGGGTTTTGATAAAAAAGCTTTGATGCCTATTTCGGTGATTGCGTTAATTTTATCGTTGGAAACAAGTCCGCTGACGGCAATAATTTTTACTTCAGGATTAATTTTTTGTAACGTGCGAATGGTTGTTAATCCATCCATGACTGGCATGATAATATCTGTTAAAACAACTGATATTTCATCTCTACGTTCTGCATACAAAGCGATTGCTTCAATTCCATCGCTGGCTGTAATTGCTTTATAATTATAGCTTTCTAATGATTTTTTTGTTATATCCCGAATAGAATCTTCGTCATCTACAACTAAAATTAATTCTCCTTCGCCTTTGGGGAAATCGACTTCTACTTCTTCTTCTTGAGTTTCATTGATTTCTTGGGCTGGTAGATATACTTGAAAATTGCTTCCTTTATTGATGTCACTTTGTACATTAATAAATCCACCGTGACTCTTAACAATACCAAGTACTGTGGAAAGACCTAAGCCCGTACCTTTTCCAAGTTCTTTAGTTGTAAAAAATGGCTCAAAAACTCTATCTAAATTTTTTGAAGAAATACCAATTCCAGTGTCGGCTACAGAAATCATCATATAAGAACCGCAAGCTGCATCAAGATGCATTTGAGCGTAGTTTTCATCTACTATAAAGTTCGTTGCATAAATAGTTAATTTACCACCGTTTGGCATAGCATCGCGAGCATTCACACATAAGTTCATCATGACTTGATGCAGTTGTGTTGCATCTCCTTTAATCATCCAAAGATCCTGCGATATTTCCTCTGAAACTTCAATGGTTTTCGGAAATGTCTCTCGGACAACTTGCTTAATTTCATTTATTAAATGCTTTGGCTGTACTAAAGTGCGTTCAGCTACGCTGTCTATATCGCCTTCCATTCCACGAGTAAAAGACAGCACTTGCTTAACTAAATTTGCGCCGCGTTTGGCGTTGTTGATTACTATTGGTAAAAGTCGCTTGCTTCGCTCATCATGCAGTTGCGATTCTAATAATTGTGCTGTCATTAAAATCGGTGCCAGAACGTTGTTGAGGTCGTGAGCAATCCCGGAGGATAAGGTTCCGATACTCTCTAATCTTTGAGCGCGAAGAAATTGTGATTCTAATTGTTTTTTTTGCGTTATATCAGTATTTACTACGAGAATGGCTTGTGCTTTATTTTCGTATTCTTTTAATAGCGTCCATCGACTTTCAACAATAATTTTTTTGCCAAATTTTGTAGTTTGATGAAGTTCGCCTTCCCACGAACCATTTTTTAATAAGGTATTTAGGGCAGTTCGTATTTCCGATATTTTCTTTTCTTGCCAAAATTCTGCGGTTTGTCTACCAATAGCTTCATTTTTATGACAACTATAAAGACGTTCGGCAGCTTTGTTCCAATATAAGATAATGTTATCTAAATCCCGTACAAAGATTGCATCAGTGGCAACATCAAGTAATGCTGCTTGCTCGCGAATTTTTTGTTCGGCTTGTCTTCTTTCTAAAGCGTAACGAATAGAACGTTCTAATAAAGGTGCATTTAACTGACTTTTTTCTAAATAATCCGCAGCACCTGCTTTCATGGCTTCGATATCTATACCTCTATCTCCCCTACCAGTAAGCAAAATAATCGGGGAAGAACATCCGCATTCAATTGAAAATTTTAATAATTCTAATCCGTTTTCTGCTCCCAAACGGTAATCTAATAAATAAATATTATGTCGTAGCGATGCTATTACATCTTTTGCAGCTTGATAATTATTTAACCATTCTAGTTCGCAGCTACCTAACTGAAATTCATTCAACCAATCGCGAATTAAAATATAATCATCTTCATCATCATCTACTAACAGTACTTTGATGGGATTATCATCCATATTTTACCTCCCACCGCTTAGTACGGTAGTTCTACAGTATCAAACCAGTATTTTCCTATGGTTTTCATAACTTTAACTAAAGAAGCAAAAGTTACTGGTTTTATGATAAAAGAATTTGCACCCAAGGAATAGGAAAGTTCAATATCTTCTTCTGCTTTCGAGGTTGTGAGTATTACAACGGGAATATGTTTAAAAGTGGGA
>JBARZF010000645.1:0-1670 GCA_049649675.1 Rivularia sp. (in: cyanobacteria)
ATAACTCACCCTCATGGTTGTTAAGTTGTCAAGGTTCTGACAAGAACTTACGTTCTTTCCTTTCCCAAGCGGTTAATCCCTTACAAGTATTTCAACTCATAATTTCTAACCAACGAATCGCACGGTAAAAAGCTTGCCTGGATCTATTCCAGTTACTACTTTTTGAGTTTCAATATTCGACTCAGTAAAGGTAAGTTGAATTGCAAATATTTGTAGTTTGTTTTTCCAAATAATTGCTTTACCTGACTTTAGCCAACGCCTAGCCCTACTGGGCTTTGTCGGCATTAATGGATAACCTTCTTTTGAAATAACGGGTACTCGTTGCACGGTGATAAACCTCCGAGTTAAGTAATTAGTCCCTTCGATCACCGCAGGCAAGATGTCTTACCACTACGTAACAGCTAATCGATTAGCTTTAGAGATAATCCAGACTAGGGAAGTATCTGGAAGTCTTTACCAACCTGCGGCTCAATGATCTAGTCAGTATTACGGAAAAACCGATTCTTACAAGCTCAGTCCCTTTAGGGCTGAGTCACTGACAGTTATTAATCTAATTTTTGATTTATTAAAGCATTAAAACCATATATTTCCCGACTACCTGCGACTGCCACCAACTCTACTTCTTTTTCATCCCCTGGTTCAAAACGCACGGCATTACCTGCTGGAATATTTAAACGCATTCCTTTAGTTGGTTCCCGTTCAAATTGCAAAGCTTTATTTACTTCATAAAAATGAAAATGAGAACCAACTTGAATAGGGCGATCGCCTGTATTAGCTACCTGAATTTGAATTGTTTCTCGTCCTGCATTTAATTCTATTTCGCCTTCTTGAGTAATTATTTCCCCTGGAATCATAATGAATGTCTATCAATATAATAATTGTTGTTAATTTTCGCTGGTTAATTGCACAATTAAACCGAGAATAATTTTCAAGTTTAAATTCATTATTCAAAATTCAAAATTCAAAAGCAAAAGTATTATATAATGGGGGTTTTAAACATTTTACTGGATGGGATTGTGTACCGTCACTAACTTAGTACCATCAGGAAAGGTTGCTTCTACTTGCACTTCGGAGACCATTTCTGGTATCCCTTCCATTACCTCGTCTTGTTTTAAGAGAGTTTTGCCGTAACTCATCAATTCAGCTACAGCTTTTCCTTCTCTAGCACCTTCTAAAATAGCAGCAGAAATGTACGCCACTGCTTCAGGATAGTTTAGTTTTATCCCTTTTTCCTTACGCCTTTCTGCAAGCAAGCCAGCAGTGAAAATCATTAGCTTATCTTTTTCTTGAGGTGATAATTGCATAGATACTAATATATATAAGTACCGATTACGATTAGGATTATAACAGAGGACAGGTGACAAAAAAGTTTTTATTCTATTCTTTATTTGGATGCGGTTCTTTTAGAAAAACGAACCTATCCCACTAATAATTTTATGAATCCAGATGTAGTTTTTCACTTTCCCCCTATCAAGAAAGATTAGGAAGTAAGCTTATTAGAAGAGGATGTTTTATACTTACTGTATTTGCTGTAAAGAAACACATTAGACATCTCCGGAAATGAAAAATACCTCTCTCCAAACCTCTCTCCTACCAGGAGAGAGGCTTAATTTCCCCCTTCCCGCTTTTGGGAAGGGGGGTAGGGGGTTAGGTTTTTATGTAAGTTTGAA
>JBARZF010000646.1:0-1509 GCA_049649675.1 Rivularia sp. (in: cyanobacteria)
ACTTTGATGATTTTAGGTCATCGCTTAAGTGCTAAGAAAGAAATAAAATCCATTGAGATAGTGAAAGAATACGGCGATCTACCTTTAGTAAATTGCTATGCAGGACAGTTGAATCAAGTATTTATGAACATCCTTAGTAATGCAATTGATGCTTTGCAAGAAAAGGGAGATTTGATTAGAATTCGCACTACAATGACTAAAAATAATTTAGTCAATATTTCCATCATAGACAATGGTCCGGGAATAGTCGAAGATATTCAAAAGAAGCTATACGATCCATTCTTTACAACTAAAGAAGTTGGAAAAGGAACGGGTTTAGGTATGGCAATTAGCTATCAAATTATAGTAGAAAAACATGGTGGAACTCTTAAATGCATATCGGAATTAGATAAGGGTACAGAATTTCAGATTCAGATACCAATTGAACCAATTCAAGTTACATTTTAAATTGATTCGGGAATTAACAATTAATTTTGATGTTTCTCTGTTATTTATAGCAAAGTAATGGGAAAACTATATTTTAACGTCGTTGTGTTTCTACCAAAAAACATGAATTTAAATAGTTTATTAACCACAAAATCTATAAACAAACCAAACTATCGATGGTTGGGTAGCATGAAAGTTAATCAAAAAATAGCCATTGGATATGCTGTAGCTCTGGGAATTTCTGTTTTCGGAACTGTCTTAGGAGTAACAACTGGAAATTATTTAGAAGAAAAAGCGCTACAACAAGAGGAACAGGCTTTGGCTGAAGTTACTGCTTTATATCGTTTGCAAACAGGAGTTTTACAAGTACGAATACATCAACAACAGTTAATTCCTTTAAGTAAGCAGCCAGTAGATTTTGATGAAGAGTATTCTCATATTATTAAACATTCAGAATCAATTGAAAAAGGTTGGTTGCAAATTAAATTAATCATGCAAGAAGAAGAAAAGCACTCGGAAGAAGAAATATTAAAATTACAAATTTTTGTTAAAACTTATGAAGAAATACCAGATAATTATTTAAAATCGCTGAATCAGCTAGTACAAGAAGTTCGTCTCTTTAACTTAGATTCTAGTCGTAAAATTACAGATGCTCAGCTTAAACTTTTAGAGTTTACAAATAGTGACTTAGCAATTAAATTTGATGGGATTTCCGATGATTTAACAGGAATAATTGAAATATTTTATCAGGAAGGTAAAGAAGCGAAACTAAATGTTAGGGAAGCCATAATATTCCGTAACCGTATTACCTATAGTGGTATTTTTGTATCTATTATAATTGCGATTATACTAGCTAGAAAAATCAGTAAAGCAATATCATCTCCAATTCTTGAGCTTAATAGAGTTGCGAAAAAAGTAACTGATTCAGACAATTTTGATTTACAAGTTCCCGTTACTACAGAAGATGAAGTTGGTAGTTTAGCATCTTCTTTTAACCATCTGATTAACCGAGTCAAGCAACTTTTAGAAGAACAAACAGCCAATACAGCACATTTGAGAGCAATTATTGATAACCTTGCAGAT
>JBARZF010000647.1:0-2413 GCA_049649675.1 Rivularia sp. (in: cyanobacteria)
ATAGCAGAATGGTACAAATCTCATCGTTTAGGTAAAGCAAGATTAGCGCCGTAATCAGTTATCAATGAACAGTGAGCAGTGAACAATTACCAATTACCAATTACCAATTGATTTAAATTCTGGCTATTGTAACTCTTTCAGGTTGATCTTGGTATTTACCTTGGCGAGCTTCGTAACTAATAGCGCAAGGCTCACCTTCTAAGAATAATAACTGTACTACACCTTCATTGGCGTAGATACGACAGTCTGCACTTGAAGAATTAGAAAATTCCAAAGTTAAATGACCCCGCCATGCAGCTTCTGCTGGTGTAAGATTAGCTATTATTCCACAGCGAGCATATGTAGATTTACCGATGCAAATTACCGAAATATTATCTGGAACTTCCAGTCTTTCTAAAGCAACACCCAAACCATAAGAATGAGCCGGTAAGATAAAATAATCGCCCTCTAGCGAAGTATGTAATGCTGTTGATTCTAAATTTTGCTCCTTAAAATTTTTGGGATCTACTACAGTTCCAGGAATATGTTTGAAGATACGAAACTCCGTAGGAGAAAGACGTATATCGTAACCGTAGGAAGACAACCCATAACTAATTACGCGACGAGCTAAACTGCCTTCGTCACATTTAACTTCTCTAATCAAACTAGCTTCAAAAGGAGCAATCATACCCTTTTGAGCCATCTTAGAAATCCATTTATCGTTTTTAATCACAGACTAATACAGGTTACAGGTTAAAGGTCAAAGATTACAGGTTAAAGGTTAAAAATCTCATAACTTTTAACTTCTAACTCATAACTCCCAACTTCTAACTCCTAACTCTCCCCCTCTTCCCCATCTCCCTATCTTCTTCTACAACCGATTCGGACGACGAATTTCAGTAATTTCGTCTGCTAAATCCAAAATAGATTTAGGCATCTCCGCTCCTGTAAGAATAATGTCAACGTTTTGGGGACGCTTAGTTAAAAATTCTAAAACTTCTGTTTCGGGAATTAAACCGAAGTTCATTGCTAGGCTTAATTCATCTAATACAACGAGAGAATACTTACCTTCATTCACTACACTCAGTGTATGCTGCCACAATGAATGCAATGCTTCGGTTTCAGTATCGTCTAATTGCGGTGTGTCGATGCAACGCGGTAAGTCACAGCGAATCCAATCCAAATTTTGTCCCAGTACAACGGGGTTGTTTTGTCCCTGACGAATACCACCTTTGAGAAATTGCACTATCAAAACTGGGGTACCTTGACCGGCAATTCTTAGTGCTTGCGCCATTACACTAGTAAAAAAGCTACGGTAAGAGCTAGTAAAAACTTGTACTAGTCCTTGAACTGTATGTGATAAACTAACTGTCGAATTTACACTTGGAGTTTCTAGCTGAGCAACCATAAATTAATGTGAAAAAACACGGTAAATCAGTATTTTCGCTGATGCAATTTCTTTCAAAATTACTCGCAAATCAAGTTGAACAATAGATGTATGTAGCAATAAATGATTAGCTGCATTATTAGTCAATCACTACGTTTGCGTTTAAGTCAATAGCTATTAAAATTTATATTTATATTGTCAGAAAAGCAAGAGCCGGTAAAAATAACAACGTCTTTTATCCCAGAGTGAAATTTATCAATAATGCTTAAAAATTAGCTGCGATCTGTTGAAAATTTTAATTATTTAGGAGGGCTGTTCTTCTGTAGCACTCATAAGATAACGGATAAATGTTGCAAATAAACATATATTTAATGATGGTTAGAGAGGTTGATTATATAATGAGATTTGTTTTTTTGGGCGGTTCCGGTTCGGGTAAAAGTACTCAAGCAGAAAATCTCAGCAGACACTTTGACGTACCTATAATTTCCACAGGTGAAGTTTTAAGGCAAGCGACATCAAGGTTAGACGAATTAGGTGAAAATGCACGGTATGCGATCGCAACGGGTGAAGCACGTTTCTGACGAGTTGATGATTGATTTGATTCGCAATTATTTACGACAGCCCGAACTAAGTAGTGGTTGGATTCTTGAAGGCTATCCCCGCACGGCTTTTCAAGCCGAAGAATTGGATTTTTTACTTGACGACTTAAACCAAAAGTTAAACTGGGCAATATATTTACAAGTTCCAGAAGCCGTGATGGTAAATCGTTCTTTAGAACGTTCGCAACCCGACGATCGACCAGAAATTGTCCAACGCCGCGTTAAACTTTTCTATGACCGCACGGTTACTATATTAGAATATTATGGTCGTCGTCATCGTCTGTTGACTATCGACGGCAGCCAATCTCCAGAAGCTGTAGAAGAGCTACGACCTAGTAGGCAATTTTCTAGACAAGTCTGTATATATATGTACAAGCATAAACATATAGGATATGGGAGCTTGTTTATAACTTATTAAACTAGTAAATAAAATTAACATAAACAGCCT
>JBARZF010000648.1:0-13347 GCA_049649675.1 Rivularia sp. (in: cyanobacteria)
GAAACAATATGTCTTTGTAAACCAAGTTCTTCAGGACTAACTCCCAAGGCTAAGGCGATTAATTGCGGTAAATGTAATACTGGTAAACCCAATTTACGTCCGATAACTTTTTCTACCTCTGGCTGACGGGAATCTAAGTTGAGGTGACACAACGGACAAGGTGTAACCATACAATCCGCACCGGCTTCTATGGCTTCAGTGATATGTTTACCCGCCATTTGAAATGATTGGGTAGTGGCATAGCTAGAAAGAGGCCATCCGCAACATTTAGTACGCCCTTGATAATGGATAGGTGTTGCACCCACCGTGCGGAACATATTTTCCATTGCAAGAGGGTTAAAAGGATCGTCGGAGGGCATATTTTGAGCGCGTAGTAAATAGCAGCCATAAAAAGCCGCGCATTTAAGATTAGTTAATTTTTTTGTGACTCGTTTTTTGATTTCTTCTAAACCATAATCGCTAACTAAAGCATAAAGAAGATGTTTTACTTCAGTGCTTCCGCGATAGGGCGAACAGCTTTCTTTTTGCAACAAACTATTAACTTTATTTAAGTAATCGGGATTATTTTGCCCGCAAGCTTTTAGACGTTCGTCTACATGACCGATAACACCTTGACAAGTACTGCAATGAGTTAGTAAAGGCAGATTCAATTCCTCGGCTAAAGAAATATTTCTGGCATTGACTGTATCTTCTAATAGTTGTGAATCTTCCTTAAAAGTACCAGAACCACAACAAGCTGCTTTTTTGAGTTCAATCAGTTCAATGTTCAAAGCTTTGGAAAGGGCTACGGTAGAAGAATGTAGCTCTCGGCAAGCTCCTTGAGCAACACAACCTGGAAAATAAGCGTATTTAAGCATTTGGAATAGAATACAATTTGATAAGAATGGACAGTGAAAAATTTGGGAGAGAAGATTTTCTTTCCTAAAAATTTCGATTGACAGCACGGAACTATAAGTCACTTTGAGCGATATATACCAACCATTAGTAACATTCAAAGAAAAAAAAACATAAAAATTCCTGTTATGGAAATATATATATCGTGTATGAGAACACGCTTTCCGATAAGATGTATATGCTCAAAACGGTGACATCCATAAAGAGCGAAAATAAGCAACTTTCAGAGGTATTTTAATCGATGAGCCAAGCGGAAATTTTTGGGAAAGTCAAGAAAATCGTTGCCGAACAGTTAGGTGTTGAGGATGAGAAAATCACTCCTAACGCTAATTTCGCCAATGACTTAGGGGCAGATTCCTTGGATACGGTGGAACTAGTAATGGCTTTGGAAGAAGAATTTGATATTGAAATTCCCGACGAAGCCGCTGAGAAAATTACTACAGTTCAAGAGGCAGTTGACCACATCAATAAAAAGGTCACCGCATCTGCCTAACATACGGAATAGATAACAGATAATTGGGGATTGGGGAACGAGAACGGTTAGAAGTTAGCTTTGAAATGTCTCGCTAACTATTACAATTTTCTTATCCCTAGTTCCTAATTTCCAATCACTAACGGTTCCTATGTGTTGAACTGCGGCAACAGCATCGAGCCACCATAAATATCATCATGACAGAATATAAACGTAAGCGCGTTGTTGTAACTGGTGTTGGCGCGATTACACCGATTGGTAACACACCAGAAGAATATTGGTCCGGATTAGCGAGCGGTCGAAATGGTATTGGTGAAATCACTGCATTTGATGCTTCAAACCATGATTGCCGCATTGCTGGTGAAGTAAAAAATTTCGATCCTCATGATTACATGGATCGTAAAGAAGCTAAACGGATGGATCGATTCGCCCAGTTAGGCGTTTCGGCAGCAAAACAAGCTGTTGCGAACGCGCAATTAGTTATCAATGACCTGAATGCAGAACAAGTTGGTGTCATACTTGGCTCCGGGGTGGGTGGCATTAAGGTGATGGAAGATCAGCAAAAGATTTACCTCAACCGTGGCCCCGACCGCTGTAGCCCTTTTATGATACCGATGATGATTGCTAATATGGCTGCTGGTTTAACAGCAATTCATGTTGGTGCTAAAGGTCCTAACTCCTGCCCGGTAACTGCCTGTGCTAGTGGTTCCAATGCTATTGGTGATGCTTTTCGTATCATTCAAGACGGATATGCTCAAGCGATGATTTGCGGTGGATGTGAAGCTGCAATTACACCTTTATCTATTGCTGGTTTCGCTGCTGCAAGAACGCTTTCCACCCGTAATGATGACCCAAAACGAGCCAGTCGTCCCTTTGATAAAGACCGCGATGGTTTTGTCATGGGTGAAGGTGCGGGTATTTTGATTCTAGAAGAGCTAGAACACGCCTTAAGTCGTGGGGCCAAGATTTACGCTGAAATGATTGGCTATGGTATGACTTGTGATGCTTATCATATGACTTCACCAGTACCCGGTGGAAAAGGAGCCGCAAGAGCCATGCAGTTAGCGCTCAAAGACGCCGGAATTACTCCGGACATGGTTACTTATATAAATGCTCACGGTACCAGCACCCCGGTAAATGACCCCACCGAAACTGCTGCGATCAAAGAAGCCTTGGGAGAACACGCTTATAAAATAGCAGTTAGTTCTACCAAATCCATGACTGGCCATCTTTTGGGCGGTTCTGGAGGAATCGAAGGTGTAGCCACAGTGTTGGCGATCGCTAATAATAACGTTCCACCAACAATTAATTTGGATAATCCAGACTCCAAATGCGACTTGGATTATGTGGCGAATGAAAGCCGCGCAATAGAAATAAATGTCGCTTTATCCAATTCCTTTGGTTTTGGCGGTCATAATGTCACCTTAGCGTTTAAGAAGTACGTTTAAGGACATTTCAGCAGGGTGCATAAAGCACCTTGCCCGACAAATTAGTTTAATAAAAAACTAACGGGACGGGAGCAATCCTCTATACAATTAATCTCAAGTCCCTTCATAAAAATTCTTTCGCTGTGCGTCTTGTCCGTCAACAGCCAGCAATGGGATGATAAGAATATAGCTTCTTATAGGTAGGGTTAGAACATAACCCCTCTCCAAGCTACATAGAGCTATTAACAGAACCACTTTGTCATTAAAAACAATCGTATTATGACTGTTGCAACCCAAACCCAAACCCTCGAACAACTTTGCATCAACTCAATTCGCTTTTTAGCAGTTGATGCCGTAGAAAAAGCCAAATCCGGACACCCCGGACTACCTATGGGCGCTGCGCCAATGGCGTTTGTGCTGTGGGATAAATTCATGCGGTTTAACCCCAAGAACCCAAAATGGTTTAATCGCGATCGCTTTGTCTTATCTGCCGGTCATGGTTCTATGTTGCAGTATGCTCTGCTTTATTTAGCAGGCTACGATAGCGTCAGCATAGAAGATATCAAAAATTTCCGTCAGTGGGAATCAAGCACTCCCGGACACCCCGAAAACTTCATGACATCAGGGGTAGAAATTACTACCGGACCTTTGGGTCAGGGAATTGCTAATGCAGTCGGTTTGGCAATGGCAGAAGCACACCTTGCTGCAATGTACAACAAACCCGATGCAAAAATAGTTGACCACTACACCTACTGTATTTTGGGTGACGGTTGCAACATGGAAGGTATTTCTAGTGAAGCTTGCTCTTTTGCAGGACACCAGGGTTTAGGTAAACTAATTGCGCTTTACGACGACAACCACATTTCCATTGATGGTTCCACCGACGTAGCATTTACTGAAGATGTTTCTAAGCGCTTTGAAGCTTACGGCTGGCACGTTCTACACGTTAAAGATGGTAATAACGATTTAGACGGAATTGCTAAAGCTATCGAAGAAGCTAAATCTGTCACCGACAAGCCCACCATGATTAAGGTGACAACCACCATCGGTTACGGTGCGCCCAACAAGCAAGATACAGCAGGTATTCACGGTGCTGCTCTTGGTACTGATGAAGTTAAACTTACTCGCGAAAACTTAGGTTGGAAGCACGAACCTTTTGAATTGCCACAAGATGCTGTAAACCATATGCGTAAAGCAGTGGAGCGCGGTGCTGGCTATGAAGACGAATGGAACAAAACTTTTGCTACCTACAAATCAAAATACGCCAAAGAATCGGCAGAATTTGAGCGCTATTTAACTGGTGAGCTTCCCAATGGTTGGGACAAAGTATTACCTACATTCACTCCTGAAGACAAAGGTTTAGCAACTCGTAAATACTCTCAAAATTGCCTTAACAAATTGGCAGGAGTTTTACCAGAATTAATCGGTGGTTCGGCTGACTTAACTCACTCCAACCTGACCGAAATTGCGGAATCGGGAGAATTCCAAAAAGGTCAATACCAAAACCGTAACGTCCACTTTGGCGTGCGCGAACACGGTATGGGCGGAATCTGTAACGGTATGGCGCTGCACGATTCTGGATTAATTCCTTATGGTGCAACTTTCTTAATCTTTACGGATTATATGCGTGCTGCGATCCGTTTATCAGCACTGTCTCATACTGGAACGCTCTGGGTAATGACTCACGATTCCATCGGACAAGGTGAAGATGGTCCTACCCACCAACCAATTGAAACTTTAGCTTCATTGAGAGCTATTCCTAACTTAAACGTGATTCGTCCCGCAGACGGTAACGAAGTTTCTGGAGCTTATAAATGCGCTATTGAAAGAGCCAAGAAAAAAGATCCCACTTTATTAGCATTTACTCGTCAAGGTGTACCTAACTTAAAAGGTTCTTCTATCGAAAACGTGGCTAAAGGTGCTTATATTTTGGTAGATTGCGACGGAACACCAGATTTGATTTTGATGGGTACTGGTTCCGAAGTACAGCTTTGTGTAGGTGCTGCCGAAAAGCTTTCCGGTGAAGGTAAGAAAGTCCGCGTAGTTTCCATGCCTTGTTGGGAAATGTTTGAAGAGCAAGATGATTCTTACAAGGAATCAGTGCTACCTAAAGCCGTTACCAAGCGTGTATCCGTAGAAGCTGCTGCAAGTTTTGGCTGGCACAAGTATGTTGGTAGTGAAGGCGCTACAGTAAGTATCGATCAATTTGGTGCTTCCGCTCCTGGTGCAATTGTTATGGAGAAATTCGGTTTCACCGTTGATAACGTCGTAGCAACTGCTAAGAAATTAGGTTAATTAGTTGAATATTTGAATATTTGATTAATTGTTTTTGAGGTGGGTTTAATAGCCCGCCTTTTTTTTTGTTTACTCATAAATAATACCCTCAGACTAAAAGTCTGGGGCTACAGAAGCAAAGCCCCTCCGGGTAAGGCTAACGCCTCGCTGCGCTAACACCACTCCCCTCAACGCGGGGAACCCGCGCACGGGGGTGGATTCACCACCTGCGTGGGCTGAATAAAAAGCCGTTTTATGTTTCACGACAATTAATGTAGAGACTATTCTGTGCTACGTCTCCTTACATTTAGGTTTGTAATAACGCTACCGCGTCACGCTTTGCTAACAAGAATTTAGTGAAATATATAAACTGTAGAAATATGAGAATTCAGCAGTACGGCCAAAATTTTAAATCAAATTGCGTTAACTTAGATAAATAAGTATTCTACAAAATCTAAAAGATAGGAGTTGATTATGCAAGAAGTTAAAAAAGAAAACCCCGAGCTTCTTAATAGAATTTCACCGATAGTAGAAAAACTGATTAAAAGCAGTAGCCTCTATCAAGTAAAATTGAAAAGAGATGAAATGGTAAAAATGTTAGTTAATCTATTTGGTCAGTTTTCGCCTGAAGAATTTAGAGCTATTAAAGATAATGATTTAACAAAAAGGATTGACAGCATTCTTGTAGTAGAAGCAGTTTCAGGCACATTAAATGACTTAACAGCAGAAGAAATTGCAATTTTTGATGAAGCAGTAGAAGGAAGATAGATAGTTTGACTTATTTATTAGATACAAATATTGTCAGTTACATTTTAAAAAGACAAAATGTAGCAGTAAATCGGAGATTAGAAGAAGTTCGTCGTTTAGGAGAAGAAGTATTTGTAAGCTGTATAACTTATTACGAGATTAAAAGAGGACTTTTAGCTCTAAATGCTACAAGGCAGTTAGCTGATTTCAACTCATTGTTCCAAATATATCCGATTTTATATTTAGATGATATAGAAATTATCGAAACCGCTTGTAGAATTCATGCCGATTTGAAGAAAAAAGGTACACCAATTCAAGATGCAGATGTTTTAATTGCTGCGACTGCTATTACACGCGGGTTGATTTTGGTTTCTAATGATTCAGATATGGTTCGGGTTGAGGAGATTGGGTTGGAGAATTGGGTGGATGAAAGTTGAGATTTGAGAATACAAATAATTAGAATACGCTTTATTTTAAAAATCTATAAGATGTGATTTTATGGATATAAAAGAATTAAAAGAAAGATATGCTGCTGGGGAAAAGGATTTTGCTGGTTTAGATTTTATTGTTTAATTGATTTTTAGGTAGAATCAGCAATAAAATGTTGGGTTACGGCGCATAGCAACTCTTCGTTCATTATCTAAATTATTTGTGCGCCTAACCCAACCTACGAATTAATACAAATCACTAATTATTCATTAACTGGCATCACAACTTTCTTTGCTAATCCCAAATTTTGCAAGACTTTAATTGCCCACCAAGTCATATCGATTTCATACCAACGTAATCCAGCTTTCGCTACATTTGGATGAGCATGGTGATTGTTGTGCCAGCCTTCACCGTAAGTTAAGATAGCTGCCCACCAAAGATTGCGGGAATTATCATCTGAGTCAAAAGTGCGATAACCTCTGATATGGCTTGCTGAATTAATCAACCAAGTTGAATGCCAAAGCAATACTGCTCTAAGAAATACACCGTAGATTACAAAAGACCATCCACCCAAAACATACAGCAGAACGCCTACGGGAATTTGCAATAATAAGAAGTAGCGATTTAACAAATTATAAAATGGTTGGCGGACTAAATCGGGAGCATATTTTTTGTACATTTCATAGTCAAAAAATTCTTCGCGGGGATAGAAAATCCACAGCATATGACTCCACCAAAAACCACGCTTGGCAGAATAAGGATCTTTAACTTCATCCTCTGTATGAGCATGGTGTAATCTATGCCCAGCTACCCAAAATATTGGCCCTCCCTGAATTGCCATAGCTCCTAAAATGGCAATTGTATATTCCAACCATTTTGGTACTTGTAAACTGCGGTGACTCAAAATTCGGTGATAACCCAAACAAATACCAATACTGCCAAATAGCCAATGTAAAAATATCATTACTCCCAAAGCAGACCAAGAAAAAAACCAGGGAGCCAATAAAGCTAAAACATGAATCGCGCCGAAAAATGCCACGTTAGTCCAACTCAGAGCAAGCTTTTCCTTACCCTCAGCAACAGCAGAGTGTGTAGTCATAATTATTTCCTTAGACGGTGAGTATTTTTAATAAAACTAATTAGATGTATTTCCTACGACAGCCAGATTTAAACCAAAGGCGGGCAAGAAATACTGCGGTTAGATAGATTAGAATATGCAAGTGCTGCTTACATTTATAAGTTAACAAAGATAAAATAAAAATGCAAGTAGTACTTGCACGACTTTTGTCATATTTATGGGCTAATACTATTTAAAAGAAATCTAGATACAAATCGAAATACGCGCAGACGTTGCACTGTAAAGTTTCTACACTATTTATAAAAAACTAAGTATTACGCAGCAGTCACGAGAAATATAGTGTTCCAGACATTTTAGATCCCCCCAACCCCCCTTTAAAAGGGGGGCTTGCGTAAGTTCTGAAAACATAAAAACCTCTAACCTTTGACCTCTAACCTCTAACCTTTAACCTTTAATGTCTAATTCCCAAATAATTCCAACCCGACAGCGAATAATTAATGCAGCAGTAGAGCTATTTGCAGCTCAGGGAGTTACGGAAACTACTACCAAAGCAGTCGCGAAATCGGCGCAAGTTAATGAAGTGACATTGTTTCGACATTTCGGTAACAAACACGGGTTGCTTTTAGCGGTAATTTCCGAATCAGAAGTATTTCAAGAGTTGAGCGAATATTTAAAAACTCAAGCTACTCAAACAACTAGCGTCTACCAAGCCTTAAAAAACTATTGTGAAGATCGTTTACAAGCATTAGAGCGATCGCCTGACTTAGTTCGCTCTGTGGTGGGAGAAGCGGGAAATTATCCTTTAGAAAATCGTCAAGCACTCGGTAGAAGTTTGAAAGAAGCAAACCATTATGTTGCCGAATTTTTAGCGACAGTAATGGAAAGGGAGCAATTACACGCCCATTTACCACCTCAAAAGCTGGCAAGTTTGCTGAATATTATGCTGTTGGGGTATGCCGTGATCGAGTTTACCAGTGAATTTCACGAATTTTGGCATGGTAAAGATGAATTTTTAGAGGATTTGGTAACTTTATTTTTGATGGGAGCTACTAATTCTACAACTTTAGTTACTTCATCGGAATTAGTTGCTATAGAAAAAGTAATCGATTTACCTTTCGTAACAGTTCAGTCGATTTTGCAACGTGCCAAAAAATCTGGGTTGCGAGATTATGCTTTAATTTATATTTTATTTGGAGCAGGTTTATCAACAGCAGAAATTACTAATTTAGAGCGGAATCATCAAATTTGTGACACCAATCTACACCTGTTACAGATAGTTAAAGGTAATGCTCGTCAAGTTCCTGTTAATCAATGGATTATGGGAAAACGCTATGGTTCCTACACTAACAATCCATTAACCAAATATTTGAAAAGTCGTAAAGACGAACATTCAGCATTATTACTCAATAATGATGGAATGCCTGTTTCGGAAGTAGATATACAGGAATATTGGCAAAAACTAACCGAAGAATTATTAACACCCGCAGGAGAAAAACCAGCAATCGAACAAGCTCAACATACCTGGTGCGTAGAAATGTTAATGAAAGGAATGAGCTTAGAAGATATGAGTTTAATTACTGGTTGGAACTTGACTAAATTACAGCCTTATGCACATAGAGCTAAAGAAAAATCGGCTTTAGAACAAGCGATAAAATTGGATAATAAATCATAAAAAAAATCCCCTTGATGGAAAGGAGAATTTTTATAGAAACGAATTTTGAAATTCAAACTTTTCTAAGTTTATTTACGACCTAAATTCAATAATTCTTTAGGAGATGCAAGCATATCAATTGCGACGAAGAAAATTTTACCTTCGCCATTTACCAAAAACCGCCATGCAATATTCATTCCGACATTGGCACCAAACCAAGGTGTTTCTACTACACCAGTGATTTTCAACTGCTTGGAACCGAAGGGGCCAGATTCAGAAATACCCTTTTTAGGCATCATGTTCAAACCTTGGGCTTCCTCACGCATATACTTGGCGATCGCCTCCTTACCAACGATTGGTTTGTGGAATGGTGGCTGTAGGGCACCATCTTCGGCAAACAAAGCTATAGCAGCATCAAAGTTATCCTCGTTCATCGCTTCGATATATTTGATTACCGCAGGCTCAGTAATACCATCTATGTTTACTTCTGGAACCTCAGCGTCATCATCGCGTTGGAAAATCGGCTCCGGGTTAGGTTTGGAGCTACTTGGCTTCATCTTAGAAGTATCAAATCCCATGTCTACCACAGTATTACGCAGCACGGTAATTTGCTGACCTGGGTCGAGTTTTTTGGTAGCTTCGAGGACTACTTTTACACCCTCAGACATTTGATAGTTAGGTGGAATAGGAGCAACTACTCCCTGCTTCATCAACTCTCCTAACTCAAACCAAAAAGCTAGCTTGGTATTAACGCTGAAGAAACCATAAGAACGGCTGATAGGTGTCTCAGCACGGTTAGCCAAATCCTGCATTACCTTAGTCTGTTCGTCGGCAGACATTTTCTTGATTTGATCGAGCAAACTTTCTGCTAACTGCAATCTTGCTGCTCCTGGTGCTGCGGGGGTAATTGTTTTACCCATTTCGGTGTACGCGTACCACAAGTAAGCTAGTTTGTCATCTACACCAAGTTGATCAAATAGGGCGATGGTAGCGGGAATTTGACTAGGAAGTTGAGTTTCTTTGAAAATATTTTGAGCAGAATCGAGAGTTAAAGCCATGATTAAAATCTCCAGTAATTCTTATTTGTTATTCAGCTACAGGGTATATTTTTCAAACAGATACACCCTCGCATCCTAAATCAACCCCGAACAAATAGTATGATCAAAGCAATAACAGCAATTCATTGCAGTTGCCAATGTTAAGTTTGCCTATGTGGTTGATTCAGCTAGTTTCAGCTATATCTTGCAAATACATCTTCGGCTTAACGGCAAAGGCTTTTATTAACCTTTGATACTCAACCAGGTAACTGCCGATTTAGCTTTTCTGTAAATTAGCCTACCATTTTATTTGAATTGTCGTAAAGTTTATTTACGAAATATATCTGATAAATAATTCTGATAATAGCTGAAATGTTTCTCTGGTGGTAATTATAGTCAGATTGCAATTAATTTTCTTAATCTTGACAATTGATAAATACTTATGTATATTCCGACGTTAGCCCCAAATTGAAGAATTTGATACTTTATAGTAGCTCTCCAAAATAAGTCAATAGAAACTTTACTTATATTCACATTTTGAAATAAAAAGTAAGCTGTAAAATTAATGAATTTACCTACAATAAAATTAAACTTTGTTGTAGGTAAAGAGCGTGATGAAAAATGTTAGAAATAATTCTTTAGCGACATATATCTTAAATCCTTTTTCTGTCGCATGGTCAAGGTTATCTGCTCTTAGTAAATCCAAGCTTAATGCAGAGTCTCAATTAGAAGATTATCAATCCGAAGCATATGAATCAACGATAAAATCCCAACAAGATTTACATCCTTATTTGATAGACAGAGTAGAACCATCAGTTAGTCATATTATTTTTTCTTCATATATTAAGTATTAAGATTAATTATTTAATGAAATTTTTCATCTATCCATAACTTAGATTTCCTGATAGCTTCAGCTGGAGTAATAGCATAAGGTACAGCCATCGCACAACCTTGATTGTGATTTACCCAAGCAGCATAAATATCTTGTTCTCCAAATTTATCGCGTTCAATCTGAACTTTGCATTCGCGATAAGTAAAGGACATCATAATTTTTGGGTAATGAGGTTCTATCATTAATTTTGTGCTGCGATTGCTTTTGTTTTCAGTATAAAGTAGGGGAAAATATTTATGTAGAGATTTCACTCCTACGTCTTTACATATTCCTATCTAAAAATATAAAAAAGCTTAAAAATGGGTGAGTTTGTACCCACCCAAAGTTAATCAAAAATTATGCTGCTGCCATATTTTGAGCAACAAAATCCCAGTTAACTAACTTACCCAAAAAATCATCAATGTAAGCGGGGCGTTTGTTTTGATAATCTAAATAGTAAGCGTGTTCCCATACATCCATTGTCAATAAGGGAGTTTGTCCGCTAGTTAAAGGATTATCAGCATTAAGGGTTTTTGTAACTTTTAAAGTACCGTTATCCAGCACCAACCAAGCCCAACCACTACCAAACTGAGTTGCTCCAGCAGATTTGAAAGCTTCGACAAACTTATCGTAACCGCCCAAATCAGCATCAATCTTTTTAGCTAAATCTCCGCCAGGAGTACCACCACCATTAGGCTTCATACATTGCCAGTAAAAAGTATGATTCCAAGCTTGGGCTGCGTTGTTAAAAAGTCCTTGCTTTTCGGAATTTCCGGCTATTTCTTTGATTACTTGTTCAATTGATTTTTTATCTAATTCTGTTCCTTTGACTGCATCATTGTACTTACTCACATAAGCCGCATGATGCTTATCGTGATGAAATTCTAAAGTACTTTTAGAAATAGCAGGTTCTAAAGCCGTGTAGTCATACGGAAGAGATGGTAATTCGTATCCCATTAATATTGTCCTCTCTTAATATCTCTCTTGGAACGTTTTAGAAGTTAAGGTTATTTCTTAAAAATCCTAAAAGTAGTCAAATTTAAAACTACGTTAACTTCCTTGCGTTCAGATAATATCGCAACGTCGGTTAATGTGAAATCCTCATCCAGGGGATGGGGAATTTGTAGATGTATAAATGGGTTGATGAGTAAATATGTCTTTGGAGTGAAGTAATTTTGTTTAATATGTCATTAGTAATAAAAACTTGAGAAAACTCCGCGCACCTCCGCGCTTACCTTTGCGTGCCTCTGCGTTAAAAAATAGGATAATTCCCCTTTAAAAACTCCTCCGCACTACTTTTATTATTAACCTCTCCATCCAAAGTAGCCGCTAACAAATCATCCAAAATTTGCTTATATTTAGGTCCCGGTTTATAACCCAATTTCTTCAAATCATTACCATTCAAAGGTGCTTCCACATTTGATAACACCGTCAAATAATGCCAAATTTGTTTTCTAATATCTCGCGAACTTTGCAATGCAATAAAAATCAACGTTGGTAAATCGTATTTTCGCAACAGCTTAACCACTTCCGAAGCCTTATCGCATTTATCTAAATTCTCTAAAACATTATTTTTCGAGAAAGCTAAATTTTCTAACCTTTTAATACTGTCATCTGGAAATTGCAGATTTTTCGCTACCTTTCCCCGATATTCTGGTGATAAATGAGCGATTATAACTTCCAATCGCATCTGCCAATGGGTAAATCTTTGCTCTTTAGAATCAAACTTTTGCAAACAACGTTCTATAAAATGTAACTGTCTGAGTAAATCTTCATCTATTTTCAAAGTCGAATCAATGCACTGGGAAGCATTTAACTCACTCAACATTCTTAAAGCTGGTTTCCAATAGGAAGTTTGTAAAATGTATTTTAATTCCGACTTCAAACGAGTTTGTAAAGCTGGTGTTTTAGAATTTTCTTGGGCTGTACGGATATAAACGCCGCTTTCTATTGCGTAGCGAATATATTCTTCTGTTTGCTTTTCTAAATGAAAACCCAAACGTACCGCAAAACGCACAGCACGGTAAATCCTTGTTGGATCTTCTATAAAGCTGTTGGCGTGTAAAACTCGAATTTGTTTTGCTTGTAAATCTAATAACCCACCAAAGAAATCTAATAGTTTACCTGGATTCGGAGGAGTTAACCGCAAAGCCAAAGCATTAATCGTAAAATCGCGACGATATAAATCTTGTCGAATCGAACTTGCTTCAACCACCGGATTCGCGGCTGGATATGGATAAAATTCCGTTCTTGCTGTAGCGATATCTATACACAAAGAATCTAACTTGGCATCATTGTGCCATAACAAAGCAGCAGTTTGAAAATCACCGTGGACATCCAAACGCGCACCGGGGTAAATTTGCTGAATCGCCGAAGCCAACTCCACACCAGCACCAACATCGGCTGCATTGTGAAAACCATCAACCACCATATCAATATCTGGAAGCAGCAACGGCTCATCGGGATT
>JBARZF010000649.1:0-8311 GCA_049649675.1 Rivularia sp. (in: cyanobacteria)
AACGCGCACCGGGGTAAATTTGCTGAATCGCCGAAGCCAACTCCACACCAGCACCAACATCGGCTGCATTGTGAAAACCATCAACCACCATATCAATATCTGGAAGCAGCAACGGCTCATCGGGATTCGCCAATAATAAATCTCGCACAGCACCACCAACTATATATAAATGCCAACCTCTTTTTTCTGCTTCTGAGGATACTTTTTCCAGAAACTCCCATAAAACTGGTTCTAATCGGTTGCGTAAATCATCCAAAGTTGGATTTTTTAAATTTTCTCTTTCTTCCCCTTTCTCCTCAACATTTTCTTGATGCAATTCCCGTAAAACATCGGTACGAGTGACAATTCCTTGCAACTTGCCATTTTCTAAAACTGGTAAACGTCCGATATCATAAGTTACCATCAACGATTTTATTTCCGGTAATTCTGCATCTGGTGAAATCGTCTTGAGATTGTTTGACATATAGCCTTTCACCGGAGCGTGAGCAAAACCGTGGTGTAAAGCAATATCTAAATCGCGTCGCGAAATTATCCCAACTAAATCCCCCGAAACATCAACCACCGATAAACCAGAATGTCCGTAACGCAACAAAATTCGATGTGCTTCCTCAATGGTGGTATCTGGTGGAATAGTACGCACCGGAGAAGACATTAAATCTCTTGCTGTAGGTGGATGTGGAATTGTTTTTTTCAACTCTTCAATAAGTTGGCTGATTATTTCTTGGGAATTTACATCCTTTAAACTTACAGAAGCAGCCTTTGCATGACCACCACCACCCAAAGGTGCGAAAATATGATTGAGATTAGTTTCGGGAATTTGCGATCGCGCTATTACCGATAAACTATTACTACCTTTTTTCTGATATTCGTGAGCTAATAATAAAGCGTCAATTTCCATTAACTCAACTAACTCAGACGCTAAAGCCGATAAACCACGAACAAAATCATCAGTTTTGAGAATTACCCAAGCAATTTTGTAACCGCGTACTTTTTCAGTTTGAATATCTTCTAAAGCAATTTTTAATAACTGTTGTAAATGAGGAGATAAACCAGGTTCAATATAGTCACTCACCACCGACAAACTAGCACCTTGCTGCATCAACCAAGCCAAAGCCAAAGCATCATCCGGTGTCGTTTGGCTGTAAGTAAGAGAACCAGTGTCAACATGGATACCCAAAGCCATCACAGTAGCTTCCGTAGAAGTTAGAGAAATATTCTGTTTTTGTAATTCTTGTACAACTAAAGTAGTCGCAGCACCCACTGGATAAATATGAGCCTCAGTAGCTGGAATATCAAGGGTTTGCTCTAAATGATGGTCGTAAACAATAATTTTCTCTACATTAGGTAAATCAAACCATTTAGCAGCCTTTCCCAAACGGTTGCGCTGCTGAGTATCAACCACAGCCAAACAGCGAATATCTTCAGTAATTACCGCAAGTAGTTCGATTAACGGATATTCATCCTTATGAAGTGCTAAAAAATCTTTAACAGTAGGATGAGAGCCACCAGGTAAAACAATTTTGCTGCCTTCAATTAACCGCGTTAACCCCACCGCAGCCCCCAGCGTATCAAAATCTGCTGTTGTGTGGCATAGAATTAAATTCATACAGATGTTGGAATGAAGGGTTTTATTTATTTTAGAGCTTTGTAGGTTGGGTAGAACGAAGTGAAACCCAACATTAGGATGTCGTCGCAAAAAATAATTTTACATAAAACCTTCATCGTAAATGTTGGGTTAAGGCGCGTTTACATTCCTCACAATTTATATGATTTATTATTACACTTAACCCAACCTACGATTTTACATTTGGATTATCCTAATATGGATTTTTTTGTACCATAAACTGCTAATCCTGCTACAGCACCAGTTCCTGCAAAAGCAACTAAACCGATACCGTAAGCAGTACCTCCAATAGCTAAACCTGCGCCACCAATACTGTGATAAACAACTACCCCCACGGCAACACCCAATGTTGCATATGTCGCAGCTTCATTAATATTTGCAATGATATCCATTTTTTTATCCAGAAAAACTAATATAAGTTTCCACCACTTTTCTAAGCGAAGACTACCGAAGAAATTCGTATTTTCATATAAAGATTTATAGTTTGTAGGTTGGGTTGAGGAACGAAACCCAACATTAAATCTTAACCTAGAGTTTAAAGCAATTAACAATTACCAAATAATTGTTACCAAATTTGACGCGGTAATATTTTGGTCGCAAGTCAATAAAGCCACTACTTCACCTTTATTCTCTAAAAAAAGAGTGGTTGCTACGATTTGTCTATCATGCATCTCGTTAATTGCCGATAAACTGATTGTTAACTCTACTATATTAACGTCTAGCGGATATACTGTAATTCGTGAATCTGCCTTGATAAGCCTAAGTAACGTATTCGTATCTGGTATTGATGTTTTTCCCCGTTCAACAATCCAAACTGATAAAAGCGAATGCAGTTACAGGTAAAATTAATTTACTACTTGAGTCTGAAAGTACTGTTTTAGCATTACCTCCTAAACGCAAATTACCTTCAATAAACCAAATTAATGCATGAGTATCAATAACATACTTCATTACCATTTAAGACCAATCTAAATTATCATCAGCATCACCACGAAATTCAGCTATTTTAAAATCTCCTTCTGTTGACTGATTTGAACCAGCAAACATTCCGAAAGTCATAATTTGTCCAGTTTGCTCAACTGGTTTCGATTCTAAAAAAGTCACAATTACGCGACTTTGTGTAACGTCAGACGGTAATTCCGATAGCTCTATTTTTCCGTCCTTATAAATACCTTCTACTGACTTTAACATTATTATTCACCATCTAAAATATCCTTGTTTTATATTTTAGTTGCAATTCATCTTTGAGTATTTATTACAATGACAAACCTTCATTTAATCTATGGTTTTGCGGGAGCAGGTAAAACAACTTTTGCTCGAAAATTAGAAACAGATATTTCAGCTATACGTTTTAATCACGATGAGTGGACGGTAAAACTCTACGGTAATAATCCAGAAAAACAAAAATTCTCAGATTACTATGAGCGAATTTCCGATCTAATTTGGAATCTTACCATGCAACTTCTTGGTTTAAATCAAGATGTTATTTTAGACTTTGGCTTTTGGAGAGCATCTCGCGACGAAGCACGTTACAAAGCTAAAATTGCCAATGCTGAAGTGAAATTATATTTTGTCACCTGCTCGGAAGTTGTTATGCGAAAACGTGTAGCGAAAAGGAACAGTAATTTACCTAGTGACTCGCTATGGATTGATGAAAATGAAGAAGAACTTTTTAAGCAAAGTTATCAAGCTTTAGGAGAAGATGAAAATTATATTATTATCCAAACTGATGTTTTATAAATAGTTCGTGATGATATGGAATAAACAAAAATTGAACATTGATCGTTGATAATTGATTAAATAAACAAACCCGCATCTACATGAAATAAATCTCCTAAAGCCTTAGCTTGAGCTTTACTAATTTCTCGCTTACCATTCACAACTTCGGAAACAACACCTTTAGAACCAATAACTCCAACTAAATCCGAAAGATTTATTTCTTTTTGCTCCATTAAAAACAGTAACAGGGAATGAGGTGTAGTTGCTTGATTGGGACTATAGTAATCTTGCTCAAACTTTTCGATTAAAGTAATAAGCAATTCATAAAGCTCATTTTCTTCAAGAGTACGATTGTCACGATGCATTAATTCTTCGACAATTGCTAAGGCTTTTTCATTTTCTTCCTCAGTTTTAATTAATTTTGGTTGATATTTTACTAATAATTCTGTATATCTTTCTGGATTAAAAGTAAGGGTCATTTTTCCATTCATCCTTATCGTATTCAGCGTGAGTTAGAATATACTTGATGTAAATCACTTGCTTTTCGTAATCAATACTCACAATTAAGCGATATTTGTTACCTTTAAGATTAAAAACAGTAAAATTACTAACTGCTTCAGCTTTAGAAAAAACAGATTGCACCTCAATCAAATTAGACCAGTTTGCCTTATTCGCAACTTTATACCAATTATCAATAGCATTACTGCAATCGGCGTGTTTTAATTTAAATTCTCTTAAAAGCCGATAGCTGATAATATGCATTTTTTCATAACCAAATTCTAACGGAATTTTGTTCTCTTAATGAGAACTAAAAAAAATAATATCATCTACTCGGTGTTTATAAACTAACCCGCGTTCACCGGAGGTTTCGCCTGTGTAGCCAAGCCACTGCGTTGCTCTGGAACAAGCGAGTTGTAGCAAGTGGGGCGTGATTTCAATCGCCAGGTATTTTTATAAATGTATTTGCCATTGTCTCATAAAAACCAAAACCCGGATGTTGGGAAGGAGACGTATCTCAATCTCTCGTCAAATATTAAAATTATCGTGCGTCTAACCCAACCTACAAATTAAATTATAAATGAACCCACGTCGCCGGGTTTCGCCTGTGTAGCAGTGATTTCAATCGCCAGGTTTTAATCTAACCAATTATCAAACTCCTACCCAACCCTCAACCCCAAAATCACCAACCCCCGCTCTACTCCATCAAGCTCTGCAATTCCTGGCAAATCTCCCCAACGTTCAAAACCAAATTTTTCAAACAGTTTTAAACTCGCTTCATTATGAGCAAAAATAAATCCAATTAATGTTTTCAATCCTAAGTTTGGACTTTGACGAATCGCTTCTGTTAAAAGTCTATTTCCCAAACCCCGACGCTGATAATTAGAAGCAATATAAATACTTACTTCGGCTGTTGCGTGATAAGCTGGTCTTCCGTAAAAAGGTTGAAAACTCAACCATCCAGCAATTACACCTCCAATTTCTATTACCCAAAGCGGATGTTTGAGGGAAGAACGATTTTTAAACCACTTGATACGACTTTGTACAGATACTGGTTCTAAATCCGCTGTTGCCATACGGTTGGGAATTGAAGCGTTGTATATCGCCACAATCGCGTGTAGATCATTTTCAGTCGCATGACGGATAATCATTTTTGCTTTATCAACGACAATATGAAGAAATGATACAGCGATATTAACAATATTCGTAATGTCTAGGGAATTTATTACGGCAATAAAATTATCAGTTGCCCATACTTGAGTTAAAAACTACGAAAACCTGTTGACTTTATTTCCACATTATTTCAATATTTATACATACTAATTGCAACTTATTTGCAACTATTATCAAAAACAATAATTACCATAGAGGAGTGCTGCTAATGACTCGTAGTAAGAAAAGTGCGATCGGTGTAGCATTGGCTACGCTTACTAGTTTGTCTGTAATGGGAGTAAGTATGCAGCAATTGTTCGCTCAAAATAGACGCACGATTAACATTGTTTTCCCTAGTCGTTCGGACTCAACCGATTTGCAAACCAAAGCCAATGCAGTGGCAGCATTTCTATCTAAAGAAACAGGAATGAACGTTCGCGCTCAGATTGGTGATGATACAGCTGCTGTAGAAGCCTTACGAGCGAATCGAGCAGATGTGGCGTTTTTGAGCAGTCGTCCAGCCTTAAAAGCAGAGCAACTCGCAAAAGCCAAGCTGTACTTAGCAGAAGTGCGCCAAAATTACTCTGGTGGCTATACCTATGATTCAGTTTTTGTCGTTCCCAAAAATAGCTCGTTAGGCTCTGGACAATCGAAAGCGACTTTAGGGCAACTCAAAGGCAAAAAGATGGCTTTCACTTCCCCGACATCGGGTAGTGGCTTTATTTTTCCAGTTAGTCAGTTGGTAAAATTGGGGTTTGTCCCTAACAAAGATCGTCTAGACGGTTTTTTTGGACAGGTTAGCTATGGTGGCAATTACAGCAAAGCTCTGCAAACAGTTTTGCGCGGACAAGCAGATGCAGCAGCAGTATCGGAATATGCGATGTTGCCACCCTACATCACCAACCAAGAGCGATCGCAGTTACGAGTACTGTATAAGATTAGTGGAGTTCCTGCTCACGGTGTAGCAATTGATGATGATGTATCTGTGCAAGACCGCAATAAGTTAATTAATGCAATGTTGAAGTTGAACCAACCAGGAAATAATGGTTTATTGCGAAACCTGTATAATTCGACCAAGTTAGTGCGTGTTAACCATAGTAGTCATCTTGCTCCCGTTCGGACTGCACTGCAACGAATAGGCATTGAACCCTAAGTAATTACACCATCAGCTTGATTTTATTGCTAATAATTGACAAAAAGCCCGAACTGATAAAAAATATAATTTGAGAAGCTTCTTAAGAACTATTAGTATTAATCAGGGATGGTGTATCCATGTGCATCTACATTTGGGATCTCAATTTAGAAATAACTGTTCGGTAAAATTAATTTCACCTGCCTTCATCCCATGAACGAAACTGTAATTGAGTGTTTGGGTTTAAAAAGCGTTTATTCTCAAAATTTACAGCGTCCGATTCTCAACGGAATTGATTGTCGTATTCATCGTGGTGAATTTGTCGCATTGCTCGGATTGAATGGAGCGGGAAAATCTAGCTTTTTGCGATCGCTGATGGGATTAATGCCAATTACCCAGGGTAGCGTGGAAATCAATGGAATACAATTAAACCCTCGCACTCTACCAGGAATTTGTCGTCAAATGGGGATGTTATTTCAAGGAGGTGCTTTAATTCGGCAACTTTCAGCGATTGATAACGTTTTGTGCGGTAAATTAGGAACTTTAAAAACTCGTCAAACTCTATTTGGTTTTCCCAGACACTACCGTCACCAAGCATTAGAATTATTAGCACAATTAGGGTTGCGCGAACAAGCTGACTCTAAAGTTTGCCAGCTTAGTGGTGGACAACAGCAACGAGTTGCGATCGCACGAGCTTTAATTCAATCACCACAAATATTGCTTGCTGACGAACCGACAACTGGATTAGATGTTATTGCATCACAACAGATAATGAAAACCCTCTCAAAACTTAATTCTGTGTCTGGAATCACAGTAATTGCAGTGTTGCACGACTTAGAAATGGCTAAAAAATATGCCCATCGTGCGATAATTTTGAACGCTGGAAAGATTTCCTACGATGGTACCTGCGAACAAGTTCAAGAAAAGTTTGGTCAAATCTGTGCCTAAGTGGTGAGCAAGACACTCCCCTTTTTTGTATTCTGTTTTTTGTGTTCTTAATTGTAAAATGAAAAATCTGACTTTGCTGTGGTCGAACTTTTGGAATCGCTATACTTGGATTATTCGGTTAATTATTTTAACAATTATTGTAGTTATATATCG
Source organism: Rivularia sp. (in: cyanobacteria) (assembly GCA_049649675.1). Lineage (GTDB taxonomy): Bacteria > Cyanobacteriota > Cyanobacteriia > Cyanobacteriales > Nostocaceae > Rivularia. The sequence continues at coordinate 7,227 of JBARZF010000649.1, forward strand.
ATGGGCTTTAAGCGGATTACAAGTTGATTTTGGTTTGCTCAAAGATAGTTATCCCTATATTATTGATTTTATTTCCCGCTTATTTCCTCCTAACTTAGAAGTTCTTGATATTGCAGTTAAAGCCTTAATCGAAACTATTCAAATGTCATTGTGGGGAACGACTATCGGTGCAATTATCTCATTACCGATCGCGATCGCGAGTTCCCGAAATATCGCTCCTCAATGGTTACGTTGGTTAGCAAATTTACTGCAAAATACGGTGCGCTCGGTTCCTTCTATTGTCCTTGGTTTACTATTTGTTGCTGCTACAGGATTAGGTGCGCCTGCGGGAATGCTTGCCTTAAGTATATATACGGTAGGGTATTTGGCTAAGTTTTACCAAGAAGCCATCGAATCTGTAAATTCGCGAAGCCTTGAATCGTTACGTGTTATGGGCGCATCTCGCGGACAAATTGCTCAGTATGGAATTTTACCACAGATATTACCTTTGGGTTTGGGGTATACCTTGTGGATGTTTGAGTATAATATTCGCGCAGCTTCGGTTTTGGGTGTAGTAGGAGCGGGTGGAATAGGTTTTCAACTCAAAAGTTACATCGACGGATTTGAGTATACAAAAGCCACAACAATGATGTTGGTATTGTTGGTAGTTGTGACAATTCTTGATGCTATTAGTAGCCAACTACGTCACCGTTTAGAATCAATGTCTTAATACAAGATTAATTCATTTTCAGTCGCATGACGGATAATCATTTGGGGTTTATGAACGACAATATGAAGAAATGATACAGAAAAATTGATAGTATTTGTTATGGCTAGTGCAATTATTACAGGTGGTTCTCAAGGAATTGGTAAAGCGACGGCACTTTTGTTTGCCCGCAAAGGATACGATTTGGTTTTAACCGCGCGATCGCCAGAAACTTTGGAAGCAACGGCAGCGGAAGTTCGTGCAATTGGAACTAAAGTACTGGCTGTGCCTTGCGATGTTAGCCAGGAAGCAGAAGTAAATAACTTGATATCAAAGGCTTTAGAATATTTTGGCAGCATTGATGTTTTAATCAATAATGCCGGAGTTTGTATGAGTGGCC
>JBARZF010000650.1:0-5144 GCA_049649675.1 Rivularia sp. (in: cyanobacteria)
TTAGACCTTTTGGAATCTTCCCAAGCTTCAAAAATTGTGGATATTGGTGCTGGAACTGGTTCTTATGCATTTTTTCTTGCTGAATATGGTTATGAAGTTCTTGCAGTAGAGCCTTCGGCGACGATGAGAAATCAAGCAATATCCCATCCAGCTATTGAGTGGATTGATGGATATGCGGAAGATTTGCCATTAGGCGATCGCACAGCAGAAGCGGCGATAATCATGCTTGCTTTCCACCATTTCCAAGATTATCGGCAAGCATTGCGAGAAGTTCATAGAGTTGTTGGTAACGGTAGGATAATTGTGTTTACTTACGATCCGGCAATGATAAGTAGCTTTTGGTTAACTAAATATTTTCCTTCGCTGATTAAAGATGTTGAATCTACTTTTATATCGATGTCGGAGTTAACTGATGAAATTCATTCGGTTACAGGGAATAACGCAAACATAATTCCTTTTCGATTGCCGCATAATTTATCGGATTCCTTTGCGGCTGTTGGTTGGGCAAGACCGGAATTGTATTTAGATATAAATATTCGGAATGGTATTTCTTCATTTGCTTCTATTGATAATGATGAAGTTAATGAAGGGGTATTGCGCTTGCAAGAAGATTTAGAAACGGGAAGATGGGATAAAGAATATGGACATTTACGGAAGCAGAAACAATATGATGTTGGCTATCGTTTTGTTCAAAGTAAATAAGGAATTGGGCATTGGGCATTGGGCATTGGGCATTGGGGATTGGGAAATCAAAAAGCTTTGATTGTCACTCATAAGTAGGTTAGCGTAATTAAATATAACTGTATTTCGTCATTGCGACGAGGAATTCGGTTGCATTCAGGGAAGCTGCGGCTCATCGCAACCGTTTCAAGCTTTTTACATTTCTCGACATAGTTAGTTATATTTATGCCAACTTACTTATAATAAGCAGATACCAATAAATTTAAAAAAACCTAAAACTACTTACTGTTAACTGTTAACTGTTCACTGTTAACTGTTAACTGTTCCCTTCATCACCATCTTCACGCCACCAGTAGGAGCAAGGGTAAAACCGCGACGCTGTATTTTTACGGGTTTATCTTCTAAACAAGCAAGTTGATATTTAGATATAACTGTTGCTAGAACTAATTTCATTTCTAATTGTGCTAAAGCATATCCCAAACATCGCCGACTTCCGCCACCAAAGGCAAAGTATTCAGAAGCAGAATATTGTCGTTCAAGAAAACGTTCTGGTTTAAACTTTTCGGGCTGGGGATATAAATCTTCCCGGTAATGTACTAAGTAAACACTCGGCATAAAGGTTGTTTCAGCATCAAATTGGTATCCAGCAATCTCGATTGGTGCTAAGGCGATACGTGGGAAAAGCACCGGAAGCACTGGATACATCCGTAGGGTTTCTTGACAAACTGCCGATAAGTAGGGAAGTTTGGCAATTTCTAACGAGTTGGGATTTTCTCCCAAATTTTCTAACTCTATCTGCAATTTTTCGATTACATTTGGGTTTTGATAAATTTGATAAAAAGCCCATGACAATGTTGTCGCAGTAGTTTCATGCCCCGCCAATAAAATTGTTAGCAGTTCATCTTTTAATTCATCATCGCTCATTGCTTGACCATTCTCATCCCGTGCTGCCATCATCAAGCTGAGAACATCGTTATCGTTACCAGTATTATCGGTTTTAGTTCTTTTCTCTTCAATTTCTGCTTGCAGTAAATCGATAATTTGGCGCTGTCTCTGTTTCATCTTTCCCCAAGGAGTCCAAGTTCCCCAATCTTTTTGCAGAAATTTGAGAAACAGCATACTCGAACGCAGAGGGGAATCTGTCATATCGAGCCAATCTGTAAGTAAAGGTTTAAGTTGTTCGTAGCGTTTCCCTTCACTTAAGCCAAAAACAACTTGTAAAATTATTTCTAAGCTTACTTTCTGCATCGTAGAGCGAACAATAAAAGATTCACCCACTTGCCATTTATCAGCAATATTTTCAGTGATATCTACAATTTGTTTAGCGTAAACTTGGATTTTTTCGCCATGAAACGCGGGCATTAATAACTTGCGTTCCCGTCGATGGGGAGATCCATCCATCATCATCAAGGAATTTTTACCAATCAAAGGTTCGGCAAGTGCATTAGCTCTACCGATATCAAACTTGGAATCTTGACTAAAAAGTTCTTGAATCGCTTTAGGATTACCGATAATTACAGAATAACCAATTCCAGATAATTGCATAGAAAAAATATCTCCATACTTCTGGCTATATTTCTTTTGAAATTCAATTGGATCGGCTATCCAATTCATTAATTGCCACCAAGGAGGGGTGGGAATGGAATTCGGCAATTGACTCAACATAAAATTAGCCCCTCTGGTTTATCCCTTTTTTACTTTAAATGCCTAATTTATTTTATGGTAATGGAATCACCGGGTTTATGCATTTCAAGTCTTTTTTGCTGATAATGGTGATTAAATTTGATCGGTGGATACTTAGAAAAACATTGGATAAAAAATATGAAAGGACTTTGGTTAGAAAACAATCAACTCAAACTGCGTAGGGATATTCCCGAACCAGAAATGAAAGATGGAGAAGCGCGAGTCAGGGTATTATGTGCGGGGATTTGTAATACCGATTTAGAGTTAATTCGCGGCTACTATCCTTATAAAGGAATATTGGGACATGAATTTGTGGGAGTAGTGGAAGAAGGGCCAGAACATTTGATAAATAAAAGAGTAGTGGGGGAAATAAATGCCAATTGCGGACATTGTAGATTTTGTCTGCGTGGTGAACCTACTCACTGTGAAAATCGCACTGTATTAGGTATTGTTAATCGTAACGGAGCTTTTGCTGATTATTTATCTTTACCCAGCGAAAATCTTTATCCGGTTGCCGATAATATTCCTACAGAAGTTGCTACATTTACAGAACCTATAGCCGCTGCTTTAGAAATTCAAACACAGGTAAAAGTTCATCCTGACGATAAAGTTTTGGTAGTAGGGGATGGTAAATTAGGACAATTAGTAGCCCAAACTCTCTTTATTACCGGATGTGATTTATTAGCAGTTGGTAGACACCGTGAAAAACTTGCTAATTTGAGTGCAAGGGGGATAAAAACAGGTTTCGCTGAAGATATTCAACAGCGTACATTTGATATTGCCGTTGAATGTACGGGGAATGCCGCAGGATTTGCGATCGCGCAAAGTGCATTACGTCCGAGAGGTACATTAGTTCTCAAAAGTACTTATGCAGGGAATCTCAGTTTAGATGCATCTGCTTTGGTTGTAGATGAAATTACTTTGATTGGTTCCCGTTGTGGTAGATTTGCGCCAGCGTTGGAACTTTTAGCAGCAGAAAAAATCGATGTTCAACCTTTAATTGATGCTTGTTATCCTTTGAGTGAGGGAATTTCTGCATTTGAGCAAGCGCAAAGGAAGGGGACACAAAAGGTTTTAATAAATGTGAGTGAAGGCTGAGAATATATTTAACGCAGAGGAGCGCGGAGTTTCACGCAGAGGAGCGCAAAGTTTTTCTGCGGCATTATTTATTTCCTGAGAAAAAAGATGCCTCGAACACCTGAGACACCTTTACAATACATATGAAAATTAAATTTAATCATTTAAAACTATTTGATAACTAATAACTGATAACTGATAACTGATTTAAGCTGCAACAAGTTGCTTTGTTTTAGAAGATTTTGAAGTAGTTGCTATAACGCGATCGCCTTGATGAGATACAATATCGTAAACGGCTTCAAGAGTAGATTCGATAGAACCTTGTATCCAAGCTGGGTATTTGGAACAATGTTCGCCAGCGAAGAATAAATTATTTTGCGCTCTAGCAGCTTCTAAATAATTAGCGGTGTGATTGGAATCATCCCAATGAATTGTACAACCGCCAGCACTCCATTCATAATTACCCCAAGCAATTGAAGCAACGTCAGTAATCATTCCTTGCTGTTGTAATTCAGGATGTACTTTAGAAACAACATCTTTTACATAATTATGACGTTGTGATTCACTCATATTACCCAAGCGATCGGCATCATCACCAATTGTGTAAGAAGCTAACATCACACTACCGCGTTCTGGATTGAATTTAACAGAAGGATAATAACTTTGACGCACGCCAGCACCACTAAAAGAAGCACCACCTTTTATTCCTTGCTTTTCCCAGAAATTTTCTTTGGTGTGGAAAGCAACTTTTGTCGCTGGGCAGTAAACTGTATTTTTAATAGAATCAATTTTTCTAGAATCAAATCCCTCTAATTCCATCTTCCGCATCACGGTGAAGGGAATTGTACACAAAACATATTCACAATTACGAGTTTTACGTTCACCGTTTTCTAAATAATCGATTTGAGTATAGCCATCTTTAACTTTTATTCCCACAACAGGGCGATCGCAATTGATTTCTGAAGAGATAGATTTAACCAAGCGATCGATCAGAAGTTGAGTACCACCTTTAATTTGCAATAAATCGGAACTGGTTTCAACTACAATGTCACCAAGGAACATATCTAAAGCTTTACTACAACGAGCGCGGAAACTAGGATTATCTTTTACAAAAGCTTGTAAATCAATCTTTTCACCGTTTTCTAAGAAATAAGGTTCCAAATCCAATCTTTCCAACTCATCCATCAAATGGGATTTAAGATCGTTATCTAAACTTTCTCGTAAATTACCTGGGGAAATTGTATCGACGATGGTTTTTAACCAAGCTGCAAATAATCTAGTTTGTTCGCTGTAACGCTCGTCGGTGAAGATTCCTGTAGGACGTTGTTGGAAAATTTTAGGAGCATCTTTCATCTTGAAGATTTTTCCTTCAACGTTGATGAAAGCGTTTTGTTCTTCAAATACAGTGACGAATTTACAAAGTCTGTCAGCTAAACCCATTTCTTTAACATAGTGTAGAGTATGTTGGTGATCGCTAGGAATTCTCATTGCACCCAACTCAGCATAAGGTGCGTCATCTTCGTCACCAAAGCGATGAGTCCAAATTCTGCCACCGATACGATTAGAAGCTTCCATAATATCAACAGTGTGACCCATTTTTTCTAATTCGTAAGCAGCAACTAAACCAGCAACTCCTGCACCCAAGACGGTGATATGCTTTGAAGTAGTGGTGTTAGCTAATTCGCTCATTTGCAGCATAAATT
>JBARZF010000651.1:0-9637 GCA_049649675.1 Rivularia sp. (in: cyanobacteria)
AATGCTTTAAATCAATTTGATAGATATAAAGCTGAAGATTTGAAAGTTGTACTAAAGCAACCAGAGGATGTTGCTAAAAAAGTTGGTAACATTCTCAAAGATAAATCGGTTGACTCAGAAGTTCGTGTTAGTGCAGCAAGAGCTTTAGGGAATTTGGGAGATGCTGCCAAACCCTACGTCAAAGATATTCTTGATTTGATCAAAGATAAATCAGTTGAACCATATCTTCGTGCTAGTGCAGCAGGAGCATTGGGTAATATGGGAGATGCTAAAAAACCCTATCTTCAAGACATCCTCGACTTAATAGAAGATAAATCGCTTGACTTAAATATTCGTATTGCAGCAGTATCAACTTTGAAGGATATGGGTGATATTGCTAAACCCTACATCAAAGAAATCATAGATATTATCAAAGATGAATCTGTTAATTCAGATGCTCGTACTACTGCTGCATTTGCGTTGGGTGATATGGGAGATGCTGCTAAACCTTATATCAAAGAAATATTCGACTTAATCAAAGATGAATCTGTTGACTCGCAAGTTCGTTATGGTGCAGCATCCGCATTGAGTCAGATGGGAGATGCTGCTAAACCCTACCTCAAAGAAATATTCGACTTAATCAAAGATGAATCTGTTGACAAGCAAGTTCGTTCTAGTGCAGCAGAAGGTTTAGGGAATTTGGGAGATGCAGCTAAACCCTTCGTCAAAGATATCGCTGATATTTTTAAAGATAAATCAGTTGAACCATATTTTCGTAGTAGTGCAGCATCCGCATTGAGTCAGATGGGAGATGCTGCTAAACCCTACCTCAAAGATATTCTTGATTTTGTCAAAGATAAATCAGTTGAATCATATGCTCGTATTAGTGCAGCACAAGCTTTGGGGAATCTGGGAGAAACTGCCAAACCCTACTTTAAAGAAATATTGGACTTAATCAAAGATAAATCAGTTGACTTAGATATTCGTAGTAGTGCAGCACAAGCTTTAGAGAATATACAGCAACTAAAGTTAGAAGAAATTGCAATCATTCTTGATAACGTTTATTATGCAGGTCAATCATCCACTAACTCACCTAGAGGAGGATTTGACTATTGGCGTTTTTCAACCTATCTCCTCAGTGGTGGAAGCGAAGAAGTCAAAACCCTACTCAAATGGACTGGTTATCCTAAAAAACGTCCCGATAAACTAACCCACGACGAAGCTGTTAAAACCCTAAACACCTTTGCCAATACATGGCAACATGCTCAAGGTTTAATTAGATTGCGAAACGATTTAGCAAAACAGATTGCTGTAGTCGCAAGAAAACGATCTTGGAAACCTCAAGATATCAAATTACTTGAACAACACTACCGCAATCTCAAACAAGCCAGATACAACGAAGCCGATACTCTACAATCCGTAATCATTAACCTCAAAGGTTGGCAATGGTTTTCCAAATTCAGAAAAATCATCTTAATCCACGCTGCTTTCTGGTTATTACTCATCTTCGCTTATCCCAAATCCCCCCAAATCCAAGCCATATTTTTCTGGAATCCTTGGGTAAGACGCATTTTCGGTATGGGTTATGTCGGCTTTCTCCTTGCTTGGATTCCTTTCCTCCGCCACAAATTATTTCAACCTTTCCAACCTTCTTTACTCGCTGATGCTGGTTTAAACAACTTTGACGAAAGAATATATTTTCCCGAATCTGGTATTACACAAACGCAAATTTCTGTAGAGACGCGATATATCTCGTCTCTACCAAAAATTACCGCAATTTCCCAAGTAATTCCTAATATCCAAGGGCAAATAGTATTAGAAGGAGATTCCGGTTTGGGTAAATCGATGTTTCTCCGCTGTTTGGTAAAAACTTCAAAACGAATTATCGTATATTTACCCGCTCGTAAATGCGAAAAAGGTGTAATTGAAGCCATCCAAATCAAACTTCACGGACAAGCTCAAGACGCTCAATTTCTCAAAAATCTTATCTACAGTGGCGCTATAGATATTTGTATTGATGGATTAAACGAAGTTACAGCCGATACTCGCGCTCAAATTAGACAATTTGTGGAAAGTTATTTCCGGGGTAATATCATCATGACTACCCAACCCTTGGAATGGGAACCACCTTCTACTGCTAAAACTTATTATTTACAACCTTTAGAAAAATCGCAAATCCAACAGTTTCTATATTCTCGCGAACCACATCTTCCCCATGATGCCAAAATTAAAGGTAGCGATTACGAAAAAAATTGCGATCGCTATCTTGATGAAAGCTTGAATACTCCACAAACACCGGAAGAATTAACTGCTGTCAAACGAATTCTTTCCAACCCGATGGATTTGACGCTAGTTGCTCTAATGCTTTCCCAAGGGGAACATCCCAATGTATTTCACTTACAACAACAGCAATACAACTTGATGGCGGAAGAATACCAGCGATTTTGGCAACAGGATTTTCCCCTCAAACAGTTTTCCGAAGCCGTTTATCAAATGCGCCTTAACGATGAAAGCGCGTTACCAGATGATGATTTTTACAACGAATTACTCTGTATGGAAGACGAGAAATACAAAATGGTTATCAGCCGTCAGTGGGAAGATTGCGACGGTGAAGGCTGTAAGGAATGGTATTTTCGTCACGATAAAATTATGGATTACTTTATCGTTCAAACCTTTATCGGTGACGGCGACGAAGCAGAATCGAGATTAATTGATAACATCGGCGACCCGCGTTTTCGCGGAGTTTATTTTCTCCTCGCAACTTTACTACCCTTGAATCAAGCTAAGGATTTACGAGAAAAGTTGATCGATTACGCAGCCGATACTAAAGACCATACCGTTAGCGATACCTTCGTACAATTGTTGAGGACAAGGTAGTTTTTAGGTCAAAGGTCAAAGGTTAAAGGTTAAAGGTTAAAGGTTAAATATCAACAACAGAAGAAGTAATTAGAAATATGTCGTTTTTTCGGTAAGTTAATGGTGCGTAACGGCATTTTCAAATTGACAGTTTATATTGATAAATATTCGAGCCGTTACACACCCTACAAAATTGTCCTCCCATCTCCCATCATTCCCGCAAAACATAACCAACACCACGCACGGTTTTAATCAACCGCTTTTCATCATTCGCTTCCAACTTCAACCGCAAATAACGCACGTAAACTTCAATAATGTTGGAATCCCCCATGAAATCGTAACCCCAGACTTCTTCGAGGATTTTGTCTCTGGTTATGACTTGTCGGGGATGTCTGAGTAAATATTCGAGTAAATCAAATTCTTTAGCCGTTAATTCAATCGATCGCCCATTTCGGTAAACTTCCCTAGTACTGCGGTTTAATTTTAAATCTTCAAATTCTAAATTATCTTCGCCATCTTCATTGGATTTACTACGAATCCGTGCCCGTACCCTCGCTAACAACTCTTCGACACTGAATGGTTTTACTACATAATCATCCGCACCCGCATCTAATCCAGCAACGCGATCGCTAACTTCGTCTTTAGCGGTTAACAAAATTATCGGTACTTTATCTCCGGTGCTTCGCAATCTCCGGCAAATTTCTAAGCCAGTCATACCCGGTAGCATCCAATCTAAAAGGATTAAATCCGGACTCGATTCCCGCGCCATAGTCAATCCAGTTAATCCATCGTTAGCGACGCTGACTTGATAACCTTCAAAACCTAATTCTAATTCTATAAACTTCGCTAGTTTAACTTCGTCTTCTACAAGTAAAATGTGCGGTGTCATAAAAGTAAATTATTCTAAAATATATAAAATTGTCTTCAGTGTTGATTCTATGTATATATCATGAATCATTTTAATAATTGATGTTACAATAACTTCGCCTTTATTGTAGGAAAACTATTGTATATTATTTATATTTACTGGAAAAAATATCGATCCAAGGCATAAAAATATTAGTTGACGACAAGAAAGTATTCTAAAATTTAAAAAAATTAATAATACTATTAAATAATTAATTAGGAATAATCTATGCTCATAGAATCTCAAGCTTCGCAGCAGAAACAGCGGACTTTAGAAGTTTTATCATCTCTTAGCTATCGCAATGGAGAACTAAACAACTTTTTACGAGAAATTGCTACAGGTGTTAGTAAGCTAATTACTATTGATTGGTCTGTAGTCACTCTTTGTCAAGGGGGTTTTGATAAGATTCTTGCTAGCAGTATAGAACTGGATGATTACGATATAACTTATTCATTGCATGGTGTGGTAACTGGAACTGTAGTAGAAACCGGAAAAAGCCTTACAGTTGATGATACCAAAACCTGTACCGAATACGGTGCAGTACCGTCCGGATATCGTTCTTATTTAGGAGTTCCTTTACGTACTTCTCAAGGAGAAGTTATCGGTACAATTTGTTCGTTTCATCAGCATCCGCGTAAATATAATTCTGAAGAAGTTGCAATTGTTGAATTATTTGCCGAGCGTGCAGCAACTGCAATTGATAATTATCAACTTTATCAGCAACAGTGCAAATTTAATGAAATATTAGAAGCTGAAGTTGCTAAAAGAACGGAGGAATTAAAAGCAGCGCAAGCCTCACTTGTAGAAAAAGAACGTTTGGCAGCGATTGGAGAATTTGCGTCGGGAATTATTCATGAAATTCGCAATCCATTTACTACGATGAAAATGGGTTTGACTTACTTTAAAAAAATAGATAAATCCGAACCTTCTCAAATGCGGGTATCTCTAGCATTAGAAGAAGCAGATAGATTAGAAAGATTGTTAAAAGAAATTTTGCTATATGCAAAACCTCAAAAACTAGATTTACAAGAAATAAATATAAATCAGTTTATTGCAGAAATGTTGGAATCGCTGCGAATGATACCTTTCTCTAGCCAACGTCAGATAGAATATTATCCCCCATCAACTCAGTTAAAAGTAATGGGAGATAAAGATAAACTCAAACAAATTATAATTAATCTTGTCCGTAACGCTTGTGAAGCTGTAAGCGTAGGAGAAACGGTGAAAATTCAGCTTGAACTTGAAAATAATTCTGAAGAACAAAAAGAGCAAGTATTAATTAATATTTGCAACGGTGGCTCACCCATACCTCCAGAGATTTTACCGAAATTGACTAAGCCTTTTTATTCGACAAAATCATCTGGAACTGGATTGGGGCTGGCAATAGTTAAACGCATAGTAGAATCTCATAATGGTGAATTGCTAATTACATCTTCTGTTGAGGAAGGAACAACAATAAGCGTAAAATTACCAATCTGCTCTTAGCAATAAGCGGTAATATCTTCACCACATTCATCAGCAAGATAGCACAAAGCCTTAAAACGTAAAGTAACAACTTGCTCGTAAAGAGGATTTAATTTGCACATTGGGGGAATGTGAAATAACTTACGACCAAAAACTACGATATCGCGTTCAAAAGGACATTGTGCGGGAATAAGTTTGCAGAGAAAATGAGCTAATTTAGGATTTTTAACTTCTTGAGAATCCAGCCATTGACGAATAGGAGAAAGAAAGTCGTGTTGAGATTTGAATTGAGTAAAGCTTGTCATGATTTTTGCCTGATTTTTTTTATAGTAAAGCCGGGAACTTTAAATCCTTTTCTATATATAAATAGGTGCGGATTTAATCAGTTATGCATTTCTTCCCAACGAACACCTATAACTACATACAGCTATTTGAGGGTTCCGGACACTTCAACGAGAAAATAATTGTCAGATAATTGAAATATTTTGAAGAGTGAAAACTAGCTAATTCATCCAATCCCTTGTTAATGAATAAATAGTTATTTAGATATTTGTGAATTTATCTATCAAATTTAGATGAATTTTCATGCCGTTTCAATCAAAACTGATACATATTTAATGTATAGGGACGTTGCACCATAACCTCTCCCCATATTTTGATTTGTATCAAGAATGTGAAATAGCATAATAATTTTAGCTATTGGAAAACTAAGAATTGAGAATTATTTATTCCCCGTTGCCTGTTGCCCCTTCCCCGTTCCCTATTTCCCGAACCACAAAAGCTTGAATAAGATAAAATAACAGCGTAGACGGCTGTTTGCCGAATATCATCCAATAACCAGCGACAAAGCGATACTGAAGATGCCCAAGTGGAAACTTGTTACCGAATTTAACTTTGATAGCGCCCATTACATCAAAGATTATAATGGCCCTTGCGGACGGATGCACGGGCATACTTATAAAGTAAAAATAGAAGCAATTAGCAGTAAACTACACTCCTCAGAATATTGTCCTCACCCCGTAATGGTTGCCGATTTTAGAAGTTTACGTTGGGCTAAAAAAGATGTCACCAAAGGAGGATTAGATCATTGCATTCTCAACGAAGTAATGCCTCCCGAATATGAAACCACGGCAGAAATGATTGCTAAATATATATATGACGAGACGAAGAAGAAATTACCAGAAGGCGTAAAAATCAAAGTTGCTGTTTCGGAAACGGCGAATTCTTGGGCTGAGTATGAGGATGATTGAGGTTTTTGGGTTATTTAAGTAGAAGCTTATAAAAGCAATATGAAAGGTAAAACCATTAGAATTTTTTTGGTTGAAGGGACACCTAATAGTATATTGACGGCGGAAATTATTAATTGGACGGGTAAAGTGATTGTTGCACCGCGATCGCAACTTCCGGAATTAGCTTCACGTATCGAAGCTAAACGTACAGGTGTTTATATTTTAGCTGGTGACGATCCACAGAATCCTCTCAAGGAACGTATATATATTGGTGAAAGCGACAACGTTTTTAAAAGATTAACCGAGCATAACAAAGACGATAATAAAGATTTTTGGACTCGCTCAGTATTAATTATTAGTAAAGACGAAAATTTAACAAAGTCGCATATCCGTTATCTTGAAAGCAAATTAATTCAATTAGCACAGCAAGCTAAAAGAGGAACTCTTGATAATAATACGGCTCCGGGAATACCGCCTTTACCTGAATCTGATACTGCTGATATGGAATTTTTCTTATCACAAGTTCAAATGCTATTACCAGTATTAGGATTTTCCTTCGCTCTTCCCGCACCAAAGCCAATTCCCGCAGATGAATTTATAGATCGAGACAATAATATTAAACCTCAAAATATTTCACCCATCTTTTATATGAAGGCATCAGGAGCAGAAGCAAAAGCTCAGGAAATAGATGGTGAATTTATTGTACTCAGAGGCTCAACTGCACGCAAAGAAAGCGTAAAATCTTTATCAAAAAGAGGTAGCGAATTACGCGAACAGTTGATTGAGGAAGGTAAACTAATTAATAATCAAGACGAGAGATATTTAGTTTTTCGAGAAGATATTCCTTTTACAAGTCCTAGTGCAGCTGCTGATACTATTGCTGGAGGGAGTTACAACGGACGTACAGCATGGAAAGTCATAGATACTGATAAAACCTATAAGGAATGGCAGGAGATAGAAATTGAGAAAGCAGAGGAGAATAATAGTGTTTCAGAAAATCAACTTATTCCTTTTCAAGGAGATAATGAAGAAGTTTCTGTTCCGTATAACATTGAAAATAATATAGAAAGCAATAGATAGTAAAAAATAGTTCAATGCTACCCTTTCACCTCATCTCCCCTACAACCGCAAAAAACAATAATTTAACCGAAGTTTATCAAAGCGATTGCGGCATTCTCTACCAAGGAGACTGCCTAAATTTTTTATCTTCGATTCCCGATGAAAGCATAGATATTTTATTCGCCGATCCACCTTTCAATCTTGGTAAAAATTATGGTAAAGGTGTAAGCGATAATCTCAAAGATAATGAATATCTTACATGGTCAAAAAAATGGCTGAATGAAAGCGTTCGCGTTTTAAAACCGGGAGGAAGTTTATTCGTTTTTAACTTACCTAAATGGTGCATTGAATATGGTGCATATCTCAATCAGAAAGATATGCTTTTTCGTCACTGGATTGCTTGTAGAATGCCGAAAGCTTTTCCCAGAGGTAAGCGAATGTCTCCGGCTCATTATGGTTTAATTTACTATACGAAAGGAGAACCTACAGTTTTTAATAAAGTATATACGCCAATACAACTTTGCCGACATTGTAGCGGTGAAATTCGAGATTATGGCGGACATCGTAAGAAGTTAAATCCTCAAGGTATTAATTTAATGGATGTTTGGGATGCTCCTGAAGAAGTCTGGGAAGATGCTTCTACTGTTGATAATACAGAGCAAACATGGACTCAACTTGAGGAAGTATGGAGCGATATTCCTCCAGTACGTCACCGTAAGCATAAGAAAAGAGGAGCAAATGAATTAGCTCCAATTATGTTAGAACGTATTATCGCAATGGCATCAAATCCAGGACAAATTGTAATCGATCCTTTCGGGGGTTCTGGTACTACATTTTATGCTGCTCAAAAGCTGCAACGATATTGGTTAGGAACGGAAATTGGTGATACTTTGGGAGCAGTTACGCGCTTGAATGATTTAGCTGATGGTAAGTTTGAAGAATGGGAATCTGCAAGAGGTCAAAAAAAGCATAAAATTCAAAAAGATTCTCGACAATTAGATTTATTTTCTTAACAGTATAAGTATATATCTAAATCAAAGCACGACCATCTGTTCCTTTAGTAATTCTTGGTACATCACTATCTATCGCGTCATGCTCTACAACAAATATTTCCAAGAATCCTTGATTAATATTAACAGCCCGCCAAACATCAAAATACGGCTCTAATTCCTCATAATTACCAATTCGATCGGTAAGATAAGCATAAAGTTTTCTACTAGGAAGCACCAAAGCCGAACCTAAAAAGACTCCTCTTAAAAGTCCTAAAACCATCTTATTCACAGCGCGGTGACTAGAGGAAATATTCCCAGTTTCCCATTCAAGAGCAAAAAAATCACCGTTCAATCTTTTCGTTGCATCTACTCTTCCTGGTGAACGAGTTGCATAGCTAATTTTAGTCTCCAACTCCCAGCCAAAATTTTCTTGAAGAGCAGCCATGCAGGCATTTTTAATCGGTTTAACACCGTTACCATGCCGTGCAGGATTAATCGTAAAGTTTGATGCACCAGTCGGGTAAACAATCAAATCAATAGCGCTGCGAATTTCACTTTGAATAATAGACCATTCTTGAGACTTCTCAAAGCCGCCACGACTAATCAGCGATACCTCTTGTACAATTTTCAAATTTGTGAATTCCTTTGCTCAACCACAAAAGTGTAAATTTATTCAAACTTGTTTGCAATGTTAAGCTATCTAATAATCTCCATTCTCCTAGCAAACACACTTCTATCTATCGATTATTAAATTAACTACATTTGTTGCATCCTGATACTTCCAATCTGACTTCAGAAATCTGAGAATAAATCCTTCATAAATATAATTTTCACCCTTTTTTTTATGCGGATAAACAGTACTGTCATTAAATCCCTGCTATGCATCTTGTTTTTCGTCCGAAACATCAAACTGACCAAAACCTCTAATTAGAATAAATGGTTGAGAATTTCGTGTAGGTTCAGACATTGCAACTCCTCAAAAATTAGTTATTGAATTTAGGTAGTTTATCTATTTTTATACCTGAATTCAAAAAGCTTACGTATTTACTTCCAAAAAATATGTAGTATTGCATTAATAATTATTAAATTTGATTACTATATTAGCGTTCATCTTAGTTAAGCTGAGAATTGCTATTTGTTTAAAAATGACC
>JBARZF010000652.1:0-2368 GCA_049649675.1 Rivularia sp. (in: cyanobacteria)
CCCCTCTACCCCCTCTACCCCCTCTACCCCCTCTACCCCCTCTCCCCTTGTCCCCCATCACCCCATCCCCCCATCACCCCTTCATCCTCTCCCCCAAAGCTTCCCTCGCGTGTTCTCTATCGTCGAAGTGAATCTTTTCAGTGCCGAGGATTTGGTAATCTTCGTGCCCTTTACCTGCTAACAATATTCCGTCTCCGGATTTTGCTTGCATAATTGCACTACGAATTGCAGTAGCGCGATCGCTAATCACCATCGGCTTAACTGTATCGGGAATTCCCACCAAGATATCTTGTAAAATGGCTTCTGGATCTTCGGTGCGGGGATTATCGGAAGTTACTACAGCCAAATCGGCTTTCTCAGCGGCGATTTTACCCATTTTTGGGCGCTTGGTTTTGTCTCTGTCTCCACCACAACCGAATACGCAAATCATTTTACCCGGAATAAATGGGCGTGATGCTTTTAACAAGTTTTCTAAACTATCGGGAGTGTGAGCGTAATCTACAATCACGCTGACATCTTGGTTTGAGTCAATTTGTACTCTTTCCATGCGTCCGGGAACTCCCTCAAATTCGGGTATCGCGGCAGCTATCATTTGTAAATCTAAATCGAAGTTTAGAACGGCTCCTACGGCTGCTAATAAATTTTCTAGATTAAATTGTCCGACTAGGGGTGAACTAAAAGCTACGTCACCTTTTGGCGTGTGCATGGTGCCGTTAACGCCATTGGGTTCGTAATTCAAGTCACTCATATATAAGTCAGCAGTGGAATCGTTAACGCTGTAACTCCACACCTTTCGATCGCTCAAAGATTTTATTAACCGCTTACCATAAAGGTCATCGGCGTTAATTATTGCCCTTCCCGTGAGATAATCGGAATTGAATAGTAAGCTTTTAGCAGCAAAATAATCTTCCATATCCTTGTGGTAATCTAGGTGATCTTGAGTCAGGTTGGTAAATACTCCAACTTCAAATTTGCAACCCAAAACCCTTCCTTGTGCCAAAGCATGGGAACTTACTTCCATAGTTCCATATTCGTTACCAGCATCAAAAGCCGCTTTTAATTGTTTTTGTAACTCTACCGCAAACGGAGTAGTGTAAGCAGCAGTTTGGACAAAACCCTTCCAGCGAGTATATAGAGTTCCCATCAAAGCAGCGGATAACTCAGCTTTGTCGAGAAAATATTCAATTAAATGGCTGGTTGTAGTCTTACCGTTAGTTCCCGTAACGCCAATCAACTTTAATTTTTGTCCGGGATAATCGTAAAAAGCCGCAGCTAGTTGAGCGCAAGCTTTAACCATATCTGCCGCCACGATAACCAAAGGAGAATTTCCCTCAACTCCTTCTTGTAATGGTGGAGCTAAGGGAGGATACTTTTCGGCAGCTTGGGGAGAAATTATCGCGGCGATCGCACCAGCTTTAACAGCACTTTGCCAAAAATCTCCACCATCAACTCTTGTACCGGGCATTCCGATAAACACATCCCCAACGTTAGTAGCATGGGAATTTGTCGTCAAACCGTTTACCTCAGCATCCATCGCCGGATGTTGGGGTAATTGCGACATACCATCAATAGCACCAAGTAATTCACGCAGTTTCATCTAGTCAACCTCGTCAATTCAATTTTGGATTTTGGATTTTGGATTTTGGATTTTAACAACGGATGTTTTAGTTTTTGATTTGGGATTTTGGACTATTCTCGACATCAACTACGAGACTTGTTTTATCTAAAATCTCGGACAAAAACCTAGAATCCAAAATAGATCGGTCATACGCATTGCTTGCGCCTATTCTGCAACATTTTTCACGATATACAAATACTTAAATATACTTCCGGAGAGTTTTTTCTAGCTGAATTACCGAAGCACGGGGAGAAGGGCGCGGAATGGAAAGCAAATTATCATCTTTTAGTACGCACAGCACTGGTACTTCATATTGATAAGCAGCAAACCAATCTTCACGAGTCGTAATATCTCGCACCTCCAAATCTAAAGAAGCGAAATCTTCAGTTTGCAGTATGGTTTCCAACTTTGAGAGCAAACCTTCGCATAAATGACATCCCGGTTTGCTGTATAAGATTAATTTCATGATTTTTAACTGGGCATTGGGCATGGGAGAGGGGGAAGAGGAGGAAGAGGGGGAGAAATTTTAATTCCTTACTCTGGTAGTACTAACTCTAAACCTTTAACCTTTACTTTCGATTTTTGTCTAATTTGATTCATGTTTTGGGAACTATAAATATTACAAGCTTTAATTAGAAATAACGTTTTTACCATGACTGAGAATTCTATAGCTATTGATAAAAGTATTTATGAATCGCTCAAGCAAGAAAATCAGCAGTTAAAAGATAAGTTACAACTCTCCGAACAATT
>JBARZF010000653.1:0-11480 GCA_049649675.1 Rivularia sp. (in: cyanobacteria)
CCGTACAATTAGCAACTTTGAGCCAGTTTGGTAGCGACGCTTCAATTGCAATGAAATTCGGTCATGTTCCCCGTGGTGCTTGTTTAAGCTTTCCGACTCAAAACACCCACGGATATGAAATTGCACATTTAGGGGCGATCGCCAACTGTATCGATTTATTAAAAGAATTTTGTGAAACTGAGTATGGATAGTGGTTAGTGGATAGTGGATAGTTGAAAAATTAGCAACTAACAACTAACAACTAACAACTAACAATTAATTAAGTAACGATGTATTAATCCTTTGAGCTTCAGAGCCGCAATTCTCTACAATTAATACAGAGAAAATTAGAACTAACATTTTTATATGTTGAAAAGCGTTGCTGAAGTAATGACTCGCGAGCCAATAACGGTTAAGGCTGAAACTCCTTTGCGCGAAGCAATTAAAATTCTTGCCGAAAAAGGTATTAGCGGCTTACCTGTTGTCGATGATGCAGGTCATTTAATAGGCATTATTTCGGAAACTGACTTGATGTGGCAACAAGCTGGTGTTACACCACCGGCATACTTTATGATTTTTGATAGCGTTATTTACTTAAAAAATCCTTTAGATTACGAACGCGATTTACACAAAGCTTTGGGACAAACTGTTGGGGAAGTGATGAATGAAAAACCCATTACTATTTCACCCGACAAACTTTTGAGAGAAGCTGCAAAAATTATGCGCGATCGCAAAATCCACCGTCTCCCAGTTGTCGATGATTCCGAGCAGATTATCGGTATTCTGTCATTGAGCGATATTATTCGCGATATGGCGCAATCTCAAAGTTAGTGGATAGTGGATAGTGGATAGTGGATAGTGGATAGTGGATAGTTGATAGTGGATAGTGGATAGTGGATAGTGGATAGTGGATAGTGGATAGTGGATAGTGGATAGTGGATAGTGGATAGTGGATAGTGGATAGTGGATAGTTGAAAAATTAGCAACTAACAACTAACAACTAACAACTAACAACTAACAACTAACAACTAACAACTAACAACTAACAAAAAATAATTTAATAAACAAGAATAATTAATATGAGTATTACTCCCGATTCAGTGAAAAAACAGCTAGAAAGTGAAGATTTAGGCGATCGTTTGCGGGGAGTTAACGAAATTCGGGAATTAGAACCAGCAATTGGTTTCGAGTTAATTCAAGCTGCGATTACAGATCAAAATGCTCGCGTGCGATATTCTGCTGTAAGCCAGTTCGATACTTTGGGTACCCAAGATTTAGATAAATCGCTAAATCTATTACGGGGATTGCTTCAAGATCCCGAAGCCGATGTCAAAGCAGCAGCCGCAGACTGTTTGGGAGGTTTGAAGTTAGTAGCTGCTTTTGACGATTTGCAACAACTTTATCAATCTACAGGTGATTGGATTATCAAATTAAGTGTTGTTGCTGCTTTAGGTGAATTAGGGGAACCACGGGGTTTTGAAATCCTCAAGCAAGCATTGTCAGAAGATAACGATTTGATTAAAACCGCAGCAATTAGCTCTATGGGGGAATTAGGAAATACTGAAGCAGTATCGATTTTAGCTCCCTATGCTTCAGATTCAGATTGGCAAATTCGTTACAGAGTAGCTCAAGCTTTGAATCGGTTGGGTACTCAGTCAGCTAAACCTGTTTTAGAAAGTTTGGCGAACGATCAAGTAGAAGCAGTTGCAGAAGAAGCGAAAAAAAATCATAGTTAGTGGTTAGTAGATAGTGGTTAGTTGAAGAATAGGAAATAGGGAACAGGGAATAGGGAGTAGGGAGTAGGGAATATAAAACATTAAATTTTTTTGCCAGAGCATTGTTTTTTATGTTCGCCATGGCGCTAACAACGCTCCAACGCTCCTACTAACCACTAACCACTAACAATGCTCCAACTAACTTTGCTTTGATTTTAAATACTGACGCAAACTAAACAAACTTGCGGTTTGACCTAAAGAAAGAGGCAGCATAGATATCCCTTCCAAACGAGACTGCACCCAACCTTCTCCCCAATACCACTCATGGAAGCCGTCAATTCCCTGACTCAGTAGTAAACGTAAGCTGTTCTCAGAAGCTACTTCTACTTGGCTTAGAATTGTAATCGGTCCGATATGAGTGGTAAACTCAAATCCAGAATTTAGTTGTTCTGGCATTCCAGTAGAAAATTTACCGCTAGGCAACCATTTTCCTAATTGCATTGGTTGCAATAGGCTTTCACCAATTGCTTGTTGCGATGCATCGACTTCTATCCGCAGTTGACTTGTTTGAAAGCTACCGAGCATTTTTCCCTCCGAGTGAAGCAATTACTCAGCTGTGGTTCTACCGGCACTAAAGTAACTGCCTCACAAAATTATTTAAGTTAATTAATATAGTATGGCAAATATCTGTATATTCTTGAGGAGAACGCTGTTTAATGCTCTTTCTAGAGTTGAGTTTTTTTTGTATTTTATAAGCGTTTTGATAATATCCTATTCTGGGAAAGTAAACATCTTACAATAGATATAATTTGTATATTAAGAAGTGTAAGGTTGATTAATGGCGGATCAGTTAATTCGCGCCACAGCAGCGGACGGTGGAATTCGTGCAGTCGGTGCTATTACTACTAAGTTGACTTCGGTTGCAAGAGAACGTCACAAACTTTCCTATGTGGCAACAGCGGCTTTAGGCAGGACGATGACGGCAGGTTTATTAATGGCTTCTAGTATGAAGCGTGTAGACTCAAGAGTTAACGTCCGGATTAAAGGTGATGGCCCCTTGGGTGGTATTTTGGTTGATGCAGGATTGGATGGAACTGTGCGCGGCTATGTCGGAAACCCCAGTGTAGAATTACCTCCTAACCGATACGGCAAATTAGATGTTGGGGGTGCCGTTGGTAAAGGTTTTCTATATGTAGTTCGCGATATTGGTTACGGTTATCCTTATTCGAGTACGGTAGAACTCGTTTCTGGAGAAGTGGGAGAGGATATAGCTCATTATTTAGTAACTTCCGAGCAAACACCCTCCGCTATTGTTTTAGGTGTATTTGTCGGAGCGCAAGGAGTCACCGCATCAGGAGGTTTACTAGTTCAAGTTTTACCTAAAGCCGCTAGAGAGGAAGCTTTAGTAGAAACATTAGAATCGCGTGTATCAGCCCTTCAAGGATTTACACCTTTGTTGCAAGCCGGAAAAAATCTCACAGAAATCTTTGAAGATTTATTAGGAGACATGGGGCTGCATATATTTCCAGAATCCCAAATGTTACGGTTTAATTGTGGCTGTTCTTTTGACAGAATGTTAGGAGCTTTAAAAATATTTGGGGAAACCGAACTGCAAGATATGATTGCTAAAGATGATGGAGCAGAAGCTAAATGTGAATTTTGTGGCGAGGTATACCAAGCTACTAGCGATCAATTAGCCCAGCTAATTGCCGATTTACAAGCTGAGTCTTCCGTTTTTCAGTAGAAGTATAATAAAAGACTGATAAAAGTTGGTAAGCAATGGTATCTATGGAGATATAATGCTGTAAAAATAGCTTTTTCTATTTATTTAAAATTGCTATAGTAACAGCTCACCGCTTCCTCTAGTCAACAAACCCCTGTTAATATAATTTGGTGTGAGAGATGGCAGAACGGGATATTCCAGATGGCTGGTCATCAGCTAGAAGAACTCAGTCAGATGAAATGGCTCGATTATTCAATACGGAACAATCCGCTAATCATGAGTATGGTGTCCCGGTAACTGGTTCTAGCTCTAAATCGGTGTCAAGTAAAAACAAAAGCAATTCAAAAAAAAATTTACCGGCAAAGAGTAGTTCTGGAAAATTACCGCGCTGGCTTACAAGTTGGGTTTTATGGGCATTTTTGCTGGCCTTCGTACCGGGTACGATCGGATTTATGGCAATGGCGATTCTGTTCAAGTTGCCTACAGCGCCCAACTGTCCTTCTATTTTCTGGCCTTTAGCTAGTGCCTCTGTACGCATGCACTGCGCTCAGGTAGCGGCTTCTAAAGAAACGGTAAAAGATTTACTCCAAGCAATTGATTTAGTCAAGAATTTGCCGCCAACTCATCCATTGCGTTCTGAGATTGACCGTAATGTGGAAGATTGGTCCCGTAGTGTATTGCAGCTCGCCGACCAAAGTTTCCAAGCAGGTAGATTAGAGGAAGCGATTGAAATTGCTCGCAAGCTACCTGAAGATGTTTCTGTTTATAAATTAGTAGAAGATCAGATTGACAGTTGGAAATTAACTTGGGCTAAGGCTACTGATATTTACAAGGAAGCAGAAGGAGAATTGCGCGAACAGCGTTGGCAATCTGCTTTCATGCGTTCGGCAAAGCTGCTACGTCTAAATAATAGATTTTGGGCTAGTACAAAGTACGAAGAGTTAAATAACCTGATTGTAACTGCTAGGGAAGACGGCGAAAAGTTAGCAGAAGCTGAAAGTTTATCAAAGAGTAGAAATGTAGATAAAATACTCAAAGGAATTAAGCTCGCGCAATCGATCGGAAAAAATAGCTACGTTTATCAGAAAGCTCAAGAAGCAATTCCAGATTTTGGACTGAGGATGCTGGCATTAGCTGAGAACAAGTTAGAGCAAAGGGATGCAGATGAAGCTATATACATTGCTCAAAAAATTCCACCAATTTCGGCAATAGAACCAGAAACTACAGATTTTATTTCTTTAGCTGAAGCGCAAAGAAATGCTTGGACGGGCACAATTTCCGGTTTAGAAGCTGCGGTTGCTTCTGCACAGCAAATTAATTCCAATCGACCAATTTATCAAAAAGCGCAAAAACTGATTGCTAGTTGGCAATTAGAAATAGAAGACGTGTCTCGTTTAGAAAGAGCGCGAACCCTTGCTTCTCAAGGTTCAATCGGCGATTTATCTGCCGCGATCGCCGAAGCAAAAATGATTCCGTCTAACAATCCTCGCGGTAGAGAAGCCAGAAAAGAAATTAACAATTGGGCTTCACAAGTACAGACAATTGAAGACAGACCATATTTAGAACGTGCCGAAGAACTTGCACTATATGGTGATACTTCTTCATTAAAAGGAGCGATCGCCGAAGCAAGTAGAATTCGTCGCGGACGTTCTTTGTATCGAGAAGCACAGAAAAAGATAGCCGCTTGGAACCGTAAAGTGCAGAGAGTCGAAGACCAGCCTTACTTAGACCAAGCACGCTCGCTAGCAAACAGCGGAGACTTGAGTGCAGCAATTAGCACCGCAAAACAAATTAGTTCGGGAAGAGTACTGTCGCGACAAGCTCAAAGAGACATAAATGAATGGCAAGCTGAAGTCTCTGCTACAAACAATTGGAGAAGAGCACGAGAAGTTGCATTAAGTGGAACTCCAAATGCCTTGTCGCAAGCTATTGGGCTGGCGCGGCGAGTACCTAGAGGTACTGCCTTACGTTCCGATGCTAGGATTGCGATGGATCAATGGAGTCAGCAATTATTCGATATTGCTCGTACTCAAAGTCAATCCGATATTGTTCGGGCTATTGAAACAGCTAAATTGGTTCCCAAAGGTACCCAAGCTTACAGTGCAGCCCAACAGCAAATTGGTACCTGGCGCGATTATCTCAATCCCCCAGAACCCGAACCAGAACCAGAGCCACAACCACTACCACAGATAGTTGAGCCAGCCCCCGAACCTCAACCAATAACTGGTAATACTTTGTAGCAGTGAACAGTTATCAGTGAACAGTTATCAGTCAACAGTGAACAGTGAACAGTTATCAATTATTAGATCGGAATAGTTTTTGTTCAGAAGATTAAAATTACAGGTGAAGCCCTCTTTTTTGGAGGGTTTTTTATTTAGGGACTTCCGAAAAATAATTTATCCAAAATAATCGTAGTGCTGCCTTCGCAGCGTGTCCACCAGGGCAAGCATCTTGCTCGCTATTTATTTATCTCAAGCGAGCAAGATGCTCGCACTACCTAAGATGAATTCCGTCATTGGATATTTTTTAATTTGTAAGTTCCTTACTTGTTTATTTGTTGTAGTTGTTCAATCTTTTCTATTAAAAAGCTAACTTGAGCGGGTTTGTTACGAAACCAATTTGTTGACCAAATTCGATGAATTTTCCAGCCTAATCTTTCTAGAACTTGTTGTCTTAAGCGATCGCGATCCCTTGCGGTAGGAGAACTATGATAAGATGCACCATCGCATTCAATTCCCAGCAAAAACTCACCAGGACGATTTTTATTGACTACTCCTAAATCAATTCGATAGCCGGAACATCCTACTTGTGTACGAAGAATATAGCCTTTTTCTGCTAATGCATGATAAACATCTTCTTCAAAGGGCGAATCAAATTTTAGCTTGTCAGCATAAACATTACCTTCAAGTCTTTCGCCACCGCTAGCAACATACTCTAAATAATCGCGTAGTAATCTTATACCTTCACTTTTGGTGCGTGTGGTATTTATATCACCAGCCACAATCGAAGATACTAAAGTAAGCTTTCTTTTTGCTCGTGTAACGGCTACATTTAACCGTCTTTCTCCACCTTGTTTAATTAGAGGACCAAAGTTAAGAGAAAACTTTCCTTGAGAATCGCGAGCATAACCAACGCTAATTATAATTGTATCCCGCTCATCACCTTGAACATTTTCCAGTGCTTTGATAAAAAATTGAGGTGAATTATCGCTGCAATTTATTTCTAATTCGGGATATTCTTTTCCCAAAATTTCTATTTGCTCCCCAATTGCATCAGCTTGAGCTTCACTAAAAGCAATAATACCAAGCGATTGGTCGGGAAACTGTTGAAAATGTTTTAATGTAAGTTGAGCAACTACTTCTGCTTCCCGTCTATTATCCCTGCGTCCACCGCGATCGTAAATACCATCGGGAACGTGTTTAAACCATACTCCCAAATCTGGATTTTGAACTGGGTTAGGAAAAGTTACTAATTGAGAATCGTAAAAATGTTTATTGGAGAAAGCAATCAAACGCTCATCTTGACTTCGATAGTGCCATTTTAAAGTACGTCCAAACATAAAATTTGAACATTCATCTAAAACGCTTTCATAGCTTGCATCATCCTCATCATCTGAATCTTTCTCGCTGTCTCCGGTTGAGAAAAATGAGGTAGGAGGTAGCTGCTTGCGATCGCCAATTATAATAACTTGATCGGAACGGATAATTGAAGGAACAACATCCTCTGTGCGAAGTTGAGATGCTTCATCAAAAATGAGAACATCAAAATGAACTATATCAGCGTTAACATATTGACTGACTGAGAGCGGACTCATCATCCAACAAGGTTTTAAAGCTTTAACAAGATTTGGAATTCCTTTTTGTTTATCGTTGAGCAATTTACGAATGGCTAAATGTTGCCGTTTTTTAGTTACTTCTTTTTTCAACTTTGGTAATTCAGCTTGAATAATTGAAGTTTTTTCGCATTCTTCCCAGCGTTGCACGCGATGCTGTTTTAAACGTTCTCTAGCAGTATTAAATTGGCTATAGTCGAGTGTAGCAAATTCTTTGATTTGTCTTTCGTGTACCTCAACATTAAAACTTTTTAACTCAGGTTTTTGAGCAAGAATAGCATCAAGACAGGTTTGGTAAATTCGTTTTTCTAAAATTGGGAACCAAAGTTTAGGTTCTAAATTATTTTTGCGTAAAGTATCTAAAAATTTTGTAGCTCTCAAATTTTTGAGTTTTTCGTAGGTTTTTTTGTATGTTAACCATCCTTGAAAGTCAGATAGTTCTGATTGAGCTAAATTGAGGAAACTTTCTAATTCTACGAAAGTAACTTTATTTACAGGTAAATAAGAATCTGTAATATCACTTTCGTTAAAGTAAGATAAGAGAAAATCTAAACCCTGCTTGATATTGTTATGAGTTAATTCAAATTTATGAACTAATGCCTCAAATTCCCGCTTCTTGTTAGGAGAATTTATAATATTTTCAATAGAAGTATTATCAAACGAGTATTTATGTAATTTAGTTAACCATTTTAAAGCATCTTTAATTGGCTTTAACTCGGTTTTATTAGAAAATTGTGGGCTAAATAAAGACCCGAAAATCTGATGTGCAGGATAGTTATTTTCATATAGTTGGTTTCTTACTGCTTGTACTTGAACAGCTATTGCTAAATCGCGCTTCAATTCATTGAATGATATATTACTATTTTTAATATGTAATTTTTTCAAATATTTAAAATCGTTTTTATATTCATAATTAAAAACGCGAAATAGCCAAAAGCTGCTATATCTCTGAAATCTATTATTCAAAGCAGGCAATTCAGAACCAAATAACTCAGAATCATACTTTTGTTTTACAAGTGGCTCATTATCTTCCAAATATTGAATATTTTCTTTTAACTGACTGTAAGCATTTTGAGCAATAGATATATCTATCCCAAAACAATTTTCTGGCAGATGAAGTGGAGCTTTTAGTATATGAGAAAAGGCTGGATAATAAGTATCTAAAGATTCCGGATTAGATAAAGGCTGAATTCGCAGCTTTGCTTGAAGTTGTTCGCTAATTTCTTGTATAGAATCAATAGTTTGTAGCAAATCTTGAATTTTTTCTTGAATTTCCAATTCAAGTTGGTAAGAATAAGATTTAATAGAGCTTTTTGACCAAATAGTTGTTTTCTCTCCTTTAAAAAAAGGTAAAAATTGTGCTAACTGGTTCAATAAATCTTTTGCTTCTTGCAATCTATTCGGATTCCACTGGCTGAAATTAGAAAATATAACATTTATATTCGGAACTCCTTGATGCTCTTTTCTTAAAAGTTCGCCAAAAATCTCAAAAGGTGATTTATCTAAAGGCTTTTGTTTGGAATGTAAACTTGTAAGATATGAATTTAGCGATTGACGAGTAGAAACCAGTCTTTCAAACAAAAGATGATGATTTTCTGCTTCAGATACTTGTGAAAGATCATCAATTGTTTTCGATAAATTATTTACAAGTTCTCGTTTATCTGTAGTGCCGCTATGGTGTAGATTAAGACATATATGTTCTAAACTACATTCAGCCATACGTTTATAAACAACGCTGAGTGCAGTCTCTTTTTCAGCAACTAATAAAACAGATTTACCATCACCAATAAGTTCGGCAATCATATTTACAATAGTTTGACTTTTCCCGGTTCCTGGTGGTCCTTGAACAACAAAACTAGAGCCAGATTTTGCAGCTTCAATAACAACTTGCTGGCTAGAATCAGCATCAAGAATTTGAAATATTCGTTCGGGTTTAACTTGTGAATCTAAAGCAGATGCAGGCAGGGGTTCTTTATAATTAGATTGATAGTTATTTAAATCTCCACAGATTGCTTGTAAAATTGGGTGAGAAAATATCAGAGCTTCATTTTCAATAATGTCCCGAACCATTGCAGCTTTAGCATAAGAAAATAATGATAGAAACGCATTCTCTTTAATTTCCCATGTCTTCTGTTCTGATAAAGCTTCGCGAATCCTATCAATAATTTCGCTGTAATTTAATTCTTGTATTATTTCTGCTTCCGGAAAATCAATCCCAAAACTTTGTTTTAACTTTTGTGATAAAGCTGGATTTAAAACAACATCCTCATCTAATACAGATATTTTATATATATCTCGTCTCGGTTCCTTAATTAATTCTACAGGAACTAAAATTAATGGTGAAAGTAAAGCATCTTCTGGTTTATCTTTGTCATACCAAGTCAAAGTTCCCAATACTAGAAATAAACTATTTACTCCTCGTTCCTCAAACGAACGTCTTGCTTCACTACGAATTTTTTTGAGTCGTTTTAGTTGTTCGTTACCTGTCTGACGAGTAATTAATTCTAAAGAATTCTTTTTTAAAGGAACATCTTGATACTCGCTATCAAGCATTTGAAAGTGAAGCAATTTTTTCCCTTCTGTGAGATTTTTGAAGACAAAATCTGGCTCATCGACCAAAATCTCTAAACTTCGGGGACTATCTTGCTTGAACTTGATTAAAGGATTTCGTCTTCCTAAATCAGCCAGCCCAGCTTTCCACTTGGCAATTTTATCAGTGAGTTTTTGTTGAAAATCTGAAGCAGGCTGTTGCATAATATTTTATCCCGTAAATATACGTGTAATTAAATATTATACTTATTCTTATGTGTAAATTTTATACGTAATCCAATCCAAGTTTGCTTAGAATGGCTGTTTACCTATTGTTTACGAGAAGGGAGTAACTCTGTCAATCTGTCTCACCACTGTCAAAGCCGAATAACTTACTCCCGCAGTACCTTCACCGGGATGAGTTGAATCACCTACCAACCACAAATTATTTATCGATGTACGATTTGCAAAACCAAAAGGACCAAAAGTCGGGACTCTTTGCCCTATACCGCCGACAATTCCTTTATCTCTAGCGGTAAAAGTGTAAAAAGTACGCGGTGTTGCTGCTTCTACATGAATTATAGTTTCTGGTTTTAGGTAGAAAAATTTGCCCAGATTTGTTAAAGCTTCTTGTGTAAACTGCTGCTTCAAATCATCGTAATTATTTACATCCCACCACTTGTCTGCATCTACGAAAGAAGAAGCAATAATTGTTGCCTTTCCCCTAGGGGCACGCCCATCATCAGGACGACTCACGGAAACAAATAAGGAATTATTTTCACCAATCGGGCCATTTGCATCATAGAGAAACTGTAGATGCGGCGGACATTCGGGGGGAATTGCGCTTTCATCAACGCCTAAATAAATTACAAACGCGCCAGATGAAGGAGGTAACTTTTCAACTCGTTGTTTGTAACCTTGAGGAGCTTTTTCTCCCAATAACTGCATCAAGTTTTGAACTGTGACATTAGCAACTACGTGGTCTGCTGTTTCTGTGCTAATTTCCCTAGTTTTTTGGTTGCGAATAACTACTCCGCTAACTCGATTATTTTCTACGTCGATCTGTTCTACCGTATGACGCATTAATAATTTACCGCCATCTCTTTCTAAGGATTTTACAAGGCGATCGCTCAATACCTGCATACTTCCTTCAAGATGGAACAACCCTTGCGGTTCCTGGGATACGCTTAATGCAGTAGCCGCATAAAGTAACGCCGTTTCCTCTGCATTCACCTGGGAATACAGCTTTAATTGCAAATCTAAAAACCTTCGCAGACGTGTGTTATTACCTTGTCCGGTGAATCGTAAAGCATCACCAACAGTAGATAAAGTGTAGGGAACCGTCACCAAAGTATCCGGACGCAACGCTGTAGTTAACTGTAATAAATCCCACCAGTTACGCGGTGGTAATACGGGGTCACGTGCTTGAAATCTCCAGCTTGCTTTGAATAAAGTTGACAGTAAATTCCAAAAAGGTTCGCTACCAGGAAACTGTCTTAAACGTTCCTCGTGCCACTTTTCCGGGTTTCGCCAAACGTTAATAGGAGTACTTTCTCCGGGTAAGTATACCGCACAAGCAGGGTCGCAAGGCCTAGCTTCAGGTAAATTTATTTCTAACTCAGAAAAAATCCGATGATGAATTCCTCCCGGCTCTAAACCTGCTACCTGAGTCGCACCGACATCAAAAGTAAAACCCTTACGT
>JBARZF010000654.1:0-2860 GCA_049649675.1 Rivularia sp. (in: cyanobacteria)
ACATTTGTAGATCCTCATACAAAAGAAGTTATTCGCACATTTACCTTACCTATTGCTCGGATAGAACTGATTGATGTTGATGATAAATCTAGTCTTGCCAAGATTATTTCTGGTAATACAAGTCAGATTCTATTTAGTGAGGAAATTAAAAAGCAAATTGAGAAAGGAAATATTATTGCTAAACCTATTAACTAGAATTTCTCTAAGTATTAAATATCTGTTAATAGTAACGCAGATTATAAAGGTGAAATCAAAACCTAATAAAAGGGGAGACGTAGCACTGCGCCCCGTCTCTACACCAGTAAATTACAAAATCAAATTCAAATCCCCGAATTCATGCCACAGATAACCGCGCTGTACTGCATCTTCATAAGCAATCCGAATTTCTTCTGCTGGTAAAAATGCCGTCAATAAGTCTAAATGACTGGCTTCTGGTTCGTGCATTCCCGTTAATAAACCATCTACTACCTTTAATTTATGTTCTGCTGTAATATGCAACCGAGTATAACTATGAGAAAATCGCACTACACCGTCGATATCTACGGCTGATTCTAATGCCCTAACTACGGTTGTTCCTACAGCAATTATTCTTCCTCCTTCTTTACGAGTTCGATTAATCTTCTGTGCTGCTGTTTCGCTAATAAAGTACTCTTCTTCTGATGCTGGATGGAGAGCGTCTAGTTCGTCATCCATATAGGAAGATAAGCCTGTATGTAAAACAATTTGCGCTGTATCTATACCATGACGTTTCAAGTCAAATAGCAGCTTCCAAGTAAAAGCCCTCCCTGCTGATGGCATTTCTGCGGAACCCGGTTCTTTTGCGTAAACGGTTTGATAATAATCTAAATCCCAAGGTTTAGATACATACTCATAACGAATCGGATTTCCTAAACGGTAAATCGAATCCATTAATTGACTACCCGCTAAAGAAAACTTAATCTTCCACAATCGAGGAATATGAATATCTTGATTCTCTACCTTTGCAGTTAAACCTTCTCCGAAATCTAAATTCATCCCTTGTTGCAAACCGCAAGCAAAAGGAGTTCCCTGCTGACACATTAACAAAGCCAGCCAGGAATCATCGGGAAGATGTTGCGCCAAGCGGATTTCCAGACATTTATTAAGAGTGCCATCGCAACCTTTGAGAGAAGCTGGAAGGGTACGACTAGTATTAAAAATTAATAAATCTCCAGGGTGCAGAAATTCACTTATACCGTTAAAACGAGAATGTTGAACCTCGCCAGATTTACGATTAATTGCCATCAATCGTACCCCGTCGCGGGCTATTCCCCTGCGCTCTGGTGGCTCCTTAGCAGAAAGTTCCGTCGGTAGTAAAAAAGTAAAGGGTGTTGACATATATCAATTATTTTTTAATCGCGTTATGTGATGTAGAGACGGGGCGTATTGCTACGTCTCCTAGCTGTTTCGAGGAAAATGAACCAGTCAAAATTAATGCCATCGACTATTAATCTGTTTGATTAATTTTGATGAACCGCACAGAAGTGAATGTTTCGTTGTTTCGCAAATCTTAAGGTGACGTTATGTATAACGTCTCTACATTCGTTAACTCTTTTGTTTCTTGCCCCCAATTATCTTCCTGAGCTTGAAATCTCTGTCCATTAACTCGCTGCGATTCTTCAGAAGCCAGATAGATAAACACTTCCGTCACGTCTGCGGGGTTTGCCCACTGTGAGGGTTCTTCTTCTGGCTCTGCGGCGCGGTGCATGGCGGTGTTCATGCCCCCTGGATCTACCCAATTAACGCGAACTCCGCTATCTTCTAATTCCGCAGCCCATGTCTGCGACATTCCTTCAATTCCAAATTTGGAAATACCGTAAGCACCCCAACCTGGATAACCAGTTACTCCTGCATCGCTAGTTACGTTGATAATGGAACCACCACTTTCAATCATCGCTGGTAAAGCTTTTTTAATTAACAAAAATGGTGCGATTAAGTTGGTGTTGATGACGTTACGAAAATCCTCTAAGGGATAGTCGAGTAAATATGGCATCGGCGAAAGTCCAATCGTTGATGCATTATTTACTAATACGTCTAATTTCCCGAAGGTACTTAATGTTATCGCTACTGCACGCTCGATATCTTCCTGTTTTGTTAAGTCGGCGCTGATGGTTAAAACTTTAGTTTGCGGTGCTATTTCATAAATAGTTTGACGCAATTTTTCTAAGGCTTCACCATCACGGGCTAAAATAGCAATCCCCGCACTACTAGCCCGTGCAAAATCAATCGCTAGTTGCTTTCCTAAACCCTGGGAAGCACCTGTAATTAAGATATATTTCCCCTGCAATCTATTTGTTGTTTTCATGATTAATTTAAGGTTAGAGTAACTAACAACTATCTACTAACTACTAACTAAGCCAAATGCATTTTCAAAACACTTCTGGGCGCTTTACGTACTCTCGCTTTGATGGTTTCTTGCCCTAAACGCTGACAAGCCTCGAAGCGATGACAACCGGAAAAGCCGTAATATTTTCCATCTACTTCTAATAAATCTATCGGCTCTTGCTGCCCAATTTCTGCGATCGACTTCATCAAAGCTTCTACTTTCTCAGCGTCGTTTTCACGGGGAAGTGGTCGTATTATTTGATTTAGCGGGACTTCTTCAATTTTCAGCACTCGCTTTCGCCGCCTCCATAATTAACTTCGTTTTATCTTCTTCATTAATCATACTCGTTATGACTTCAAGTTGCAAGATGACTTGTTAAAAAAATGATAATGGTATCCGGCTGGCATTTTATACACTAATAGTATTAAGCAACTGCTTGTAGCACGGGTGGGCACCCTTAGTTTTGAATTTCTATGAAAATTTCCTTAGAGCGTTTATCTTGTACTTTACTTACTA
>JBARZF010000655.1:0-6002 GCA_049649675.1 Rivularia sp. (in: cyanobacteria)
AGGTGGAATTAATATGTCCGCAGCAAATTTGTTTGCTTCTTCCTCTTTCTGTTGATTTTGAGTCGATGTAAGCTTTTTGCCTTCGAGGAAAGTATCACGTTTACCATGTAAAAGAATATGACCAGCTTCATGAAAGAAAGCAAACCACAAGTGGTCATCAGTCTTGTAACGTAGACTGAGTTGAATCAGCGCTTTATTAGGATTTAACCAGCGAGTTGCTCCACTAGTTCTTGTTTTAGGAAGTTGCGGTATAAAAACTACAGCAACTCCAGATTCAGCACACAATCGCACCATTTCCTTTTGAAAAATTTCTGGTGACTCCTGTGTTAAAGCGCGAATCTGTAGTAAAGTCTCTTCAAACTTTCGTGCATCGTAAATTGCACAATTAATTTCAGATGCCTCAATTTCTCCCTTACGCAACCAAGCTGCAACAGCGCCAGGTTCACTTTGAAATACTTGAGATTTACGGAAATCAGTATCACTATTAGACCAAATTTCTTCCCACTGTTTAGGAGATGCTACTCCGAAAAAATTCAGCGTTTCTCGCAGTTGTTCAACCTTATTTTGAAAGTGCTTAATCCATCCAAGCTTAATCATGGCTTTCAGTGGAATTTTGTCAAGCCATGTTATTTGTTCTTGCAAACGATTTTGTTCTTCTTGTAGGGCTAAAGCTTCTCTATATTGCTGCTCCCGGTTATTCCAAAAACTAGCTGGGATATTTAATACTCTTTCTAACTGCAATGCTGTTTCAGGAGTGATTGCTGCTTTACCATTAATAATTTCGTTGATTGTTTTTTTAGGTCTTCCTGTCCGCTCTGCCAGTTCTGCTTGAGACATACCTTGCTCTTCAAGAACTTCTTGAAGAGTTTCTCCAGGTGGAGAAACGTAATCTGGCGTGTACTGATTTTGGATTACATTACTCATGAGTATCCTCTACGCCTAATATTCTAACGGCAGTTATTTTTTTCCAATCAATGCCACCATCTTCTTTAACCGGAATAGGCTCATCTGCTGGCTCAAATATTAGCCGATACGGATGATCTAAATCGAGTGATAATTGACCCGAACGGTTTTGACTCAATTCGTGGCACCTTCCTGGAATGTTTCGCATATCTTCAAGTACAGTCGCAGCACGTAAATCATCTAACCGCCGCCTAATACGTTTAGCTCTATCTTTACCGTTATTTTTCTCTAGAAGCCGCTGGTTATTGCACTCTTTTTCAAATTTATGATTCTTAAATACAATATCCATTCTACAAGCTTCTATAAATATTGTTAACCTTAAAGGTTAACGATAATTTTAAGCTTTTAAGGTAAAAAAAGTAAGAGCATTTTAAAACTTACTCGATTGTCTTTTTTAGTACATGAATACTATAGCATTTTTTGCCTCTATTAGCGACTCATTTCTCAATCGCTTCTTTTACTTAAGTTCTCAAGGCGAGTCGAAGATTAAAGGCACTTGCCGCGAATTTTGTCAAAGATTCAACAAACTACGCTGCTTTAAAAAATCTAATTATTTCGCGCACGTGTTCTAAAAATTGTCCGTCGGTGGAAAGTTGAGCGATCGCCTGTTTTGATTCTTGGGATAAACGTTCGTGTTCGATTTTATTTGTTGCTCGTAATTCTTCTATAGTTGCTTTAATAGTTGCTAACTCTTTACGAGTTTCATTTGTATTAGCTTGTTGCTTTGCTGCTAAAGAATCAGCATTGTCTGAGTTAAGCTGTTCTTCCATGCGTCGAACTGTTTCTTCAATACTGGTAAAGCGATGGCGTAATTCTACAATGTCTTCGCGAGGATATTTTAATTCTCTGCCAATCGTTGTTAATCGTGCGTATAAATATTCGTAAGCGCTAATAGCTGGACGCAAACCCGTTAATAATAATGCTGCACCGGAACTAATATAACCAACAGCACTAATACCAGTCGCAGCTAATGTATAAAGACCGATTGTAGATAATATATGTAGAAAAACCGCAATTATTAACGAACGTCTAACTAATACCTTGACGTATTTTAATTGTTTTTCATCTACCGGAATTTCTTTTTCAATAGATTGTTCTGCATCGTATAAGGTTTCTTTAGCTTTAAAATGAATGTTCCAAGGTACGGTAACAATTACTAAAAGCCACCAAAAACTTGCACCACCAATTATCCAATCAAGAAAGTTGCCAGCAGGAACATGAAACCATTGCAGTATGCCGAATGCTAAAAGTGTTACTGTCACTATACCGATAGTGCTACTAAGAAATAAATTTAAATACATCTAGATACGAGTTATTAAGTGTGAAAGATATTATTTAAATCATGATTGAGTACTAAAAAATAAGTTTAAATGCTTGTGATAGTTTGTATATTTACACAAGTAAATCGGTATAATTTATTATCTAAATAGTAGTTTAAGATAGTTTACTTCCGATCTTCATGTGATAGTTTTTTAACTTGCACGTAAGGCTGGTAAATTTTAAAATACTTGTTCAAAATCTTACCTTCATACTTTATTGAAGCTATTGCAAAGTATTGATAAAGGTAAATGTAATAACATCTGAGCATTAGACAATTTGGTATGACTAAATAATTGCTTAGGATATATAATGACCGTCTACCGACTTCTACTTTCATGTTTCATAAATTATAAAAACGGGCAAAACCCCGATTTTTTTGGTAAAGCGAATTATTTAAGTATAAAAAATTAGCATGGAAAAACAGTTCGAGCGATTGGAACGTAACGAAGTTATATCTGTTAGCGCGGAAAATTCCGGAAATCTGGAAATTTCTTCCACTTTTAAAGTTTTAGAATTGCTAGAAGTTATACAGAAATATATTAGTTTTCAGATGCCAGAAGCATCTTTATTTGATGAAGGCATTGATTGTGAAATTTTAAGGTTAGGTGCTAGAGGTTGGAAAAAGGGAAAGGTCAGAATCTGTGTTGAATTCTCTCCCGAAGAACCCGAATATCCTTTGGAAGACCTTGCGGAATTATTGGAGTGAATTTAAGGTTAAAGGTTAAAGGTTAAAGGGTAAAGGTCAAAGGTCAAAGGTTAAAGTTGAATTAAAAACTGCTAACTGCTAACTGCTAACTGCTATTACCAGTCATCTTCATCGTCATAAATAGGTCTTCTATCAATTTCTCTACTTCTTTTTCTGGCTGAACGTTCTCGTTCGTCTTCATCGTAATATCTTTCCATTTCCCTGCTTCTTTCTTGGGGGGAACGTTGCGGTTCGTCGTAATCATCGTAGTATCTATCAATTTCTCGACTTCTTTCTCTGGGTGGACGGCGACGACCGTTACGGGGTCTTTCTTCTCTATCATCGTAAATGCGGCGACTTATTTCTTTGAAATAATCATGCCGTAAAAAAGGATAGTCGCTTACCCATAAGTTGCGGTTGGGAATATATATTTCAGTTATTTGTTCTATTCTGCTCAAGTCGGGACTGCTGGACATTACCAACATTTCTGCTACCTGACCCCGATTTATTATTTTATGGGAAACTTGTAATGGTGCTTTGAGTAAAGCGGTAAATCCGGTTTCGTCTCCTACTTCCAAGTTAATCCGTTTTTCTCGGTTTTCTACAATTACTAAATCGCCTTTATTATTTACTGTTTCTTGTGTACCTAATAATTCTTCTGTAATCCACCAGTCCAAGACTCGGCCGCGAAAAAAACCAGCGTATTTGTAACGACGCAATTTAACATTTCGCAAACTGGCCCATAATACTGGCCCCCATAACCAGTAAAGCGCCCCCACAAGTCCTAAGCAAAATATAACTGGGCCTAAAGGAAGCCGTAAAATTACCTCTATAAGTAAAATTACAGTAGCTATAATTACAGAGATTAATAACCGCTGTAAAAAATCAGAAAATTTCCCCCAAGAGTATTTGTACTGCGAACCAGTGGCAATTAGGGGAATCAATTGTTCAAGCTTCTCGCGTGTCAATGGGACAAGCATTTTAGATTTTAGATTTTCGCTAACAGGATGTTGAATTATCGAGGCACTGCTTAGTAACAGTTTCTTGCTTTGTCGCAAGTGTTCGAGATTATGGATTACAGATTAAAGAATCTTTTCTAATCCATATACTAACGACTTTAGCTGAAGAACTTTGCGAATTGCTAATAAAACTCCCGGCATATAGCAAGTTCTATCGCTGGTATCGTGTCGTAAAGTATAAATTTGACCGGATGCGCCAAAAATAACTTCTTGATGGGCAATTAATCCCGGTAAGCGAACGCTATGAATTCTGATTCCTTCATCGGCTTGACTTCCTCGCGCTCCCGATATGTGTTCGGTTTCATTTACTATAGCTTGGTTATAAGTTTTACCCAATTCTCCCAACATTTGAGCGGTTTTAATTGCGGTACCGCTAGGTGCATCTGCTTTTTGGTTGTGATGCAGTTCAATAATTTCAACGTGGTCAAAATATTGCGATGCTGTAACTGCCGCTTGTTGAAGCAATACCATCCCAATAGAAAAATTAGGAATAATTAGGCATCCAGTAGAAGCTTTATCAGCAAAATCCGCCAAATCTTTCAGCTTTTCCGGACTTAAGCCAGTAGTTCCTACAACAGGACGTACCCCATAGGCGATCGCACTGCGAATGTTATCGTATACGCAATCTGGATGAGTAAAATCAACCACAACACCGGGCTGTTTCCCTTGGGAAGCAAACGCCAGCATTCCTTCCATTTGGTCGGTAATCGGAACTTCCAGGGGTTCGCTTAAACCAGCCAACTCTCCCGCATCCTTGTCCTGATGTTCGGGGCTTGTATCAATCGCACCCACCAAATCCATATCCGGTGCTTCCGACACAGCCTTTATCACCTCCCGGCCCATTTTTCCCGCAGCACCATTAACAACAACTGGTATAAGCCCTTGATTAGTCATATTTCTACTTTTAAATCCACAAGGGAATTGTAGACCCTGTAGGCTTTTTGGGGAAGATGGGGAGATGGGGAGAGGGGGAGACAAGGGGACAAGGGGAATAATAAGTTAGGAGTTAGTAGCACCGGAGTTATAAATATTGATAATTGATAATTGATAACTGTTTACTGCTCACTGATAGGGAACTTGGTCAATACGAGGGCAGTCAATGCTCTAAACTTACGATAAAATTAATTTTCGTCTTGATTGGTTGTGCGATACGTCGTTAAACTGTTTCCACTTCCAATTTTAGTTCTGACGAGTACAAAAAATATTTGGGGTGAAGCATTTATAAAGGTTGAAGGTGATGACGTATTTTTAATTTGTCTTCCTTCTTCGTATCATCTAACTTTTCTTTACCCATTCACAAACGGCTATTTTCCGTCATCTGGTAGATACGGTCAATATTGTATAAAATTTACTGAGCAACTACCAATGAACGTGAAAAAATAAAAGCCGTAAAGGTTCGCTAGTTATAACGCTTCTTAGATAAATGAACAAAAAATTCTTTCTCACATTACTTTCGAGCCCTGTATTGTTTTCGTCTATGGTGTCAATGGCGGTTTTTACTCAACCAGCCAGCGCTAACGAAACAGTTAAGCCTACTCCCACCCAATTTTCTTGCGGACGAAAAGCTACTGTAGCTGTGGCAACTCCTAGTGTGGGTTGTACTCGTCGTCTACGGGGAAATTCTGCACCGAATGTAAACACAAATAAAGGTTTACGTCCGGACGAATTACTTGAAATGGAATTCACCGATGAGGAAAGCGATGCTTCTGTTGCTCTATTCGGTTGCGATTGTCCTCCTTGTTTAAATGCTTTGCGTCAAAT
The DNA here is from genome assembly GCA_049649675.1 of Rivularia sp. (in: cyanobacteria). Classification (GTDB taxonomy): domain Bacteria; phylum Cyanobacteriota; class Cyanobacteriia; order Cyanobacteriales; family Nostocaceae; genus Rivularia. The sequence continues at coordinate 5,749 of JBARZF010000655.1, forward strand.
TCGCGGTTTGCCTCCAATGACTTAATTAGTCGTTTTAGGTAATCAAATAAAATTTCAGGCAGAAGTAATCTCATCGGTTGCTTCTGCTTTTTTTGTTTTAATAGGGAACTGGGAACTGGCAGTAATCAAATAATTGGTAATTGATAACTGTCCTAATTGGTTCGAGATATTCTAAACTCAAGTTAATAGGCTTTTATAATTCTGTATGAACGATTCTTTACCACCGGCTCTTGCTAAAATTGTTAAACGCTTCA
>JBARZF010000656.1:0-13944 GCA_049649675.1 Rivularia sp. (in: cyanobacteria)
TATTTGCGATAGTGCCGAAGTTGCTCAACTCTTAATAGCCAATAATTTCCACTTTGAAAATAACTGTGCCGTCTTAAGTATTACCGGATATCCGCAAAATATTTTTAGTACAGTTATGGAAATGTTACGACGCAACCCCAATTTAAAAGTCTACGCTTTGCATGACGCTTCTCCACGCGGTGTAAATTTAATCAATCATCTCCGCACTAGCCCCAATTGGTTTTTAAATACCGATGTTGCTATTTATGATTGAGGATTATTACCGCGTCAGTTTATAGATAATTCCAAAGCATTTGTACAACAAAAAGAAGAATATGCAGCAGATGCGAGAAATTTATCAATTGATGTCAAACGAGATTTAACTGAAGCAGAAATTGCATGGTTAGAATCAGGTAAATTTATTGAATTAGAATCTTACACTCCTAAAAAGTTATTAAGAGTAGTAACTCAAGGTATTTCTAAAAGTCGCCAACCTGATAACCTTCAACCAGATAGTGGTGGCACTACTTTTATTGGCGGCTATGACGATGATTATGATAACGATAGCGATAGAGATAGCGGGATTACAATTTTTGCTGTTGATACCTTCGGATAAATCAGTTATCAGTTATCAGTTATCAGTTATCAGTTAAATAACCCTATAAATAATTATTCATGAAGTGTATTAATTGTGATGCTCAAAATAGTTTAGGAGAGCGTATTGCAAATTCTCGCCGTTGTAAGGCTTGCTCTCATCGCTTTGTTTTTGAACCAGAAACTATGTCTGATGTCAGGTTTACCGATAATTTTTTTGCTAAATTAATTTCTGATATTACAGCAAACAATACTTTGAAGTTTACAGAAAAACAGTTATTTTATCTTTTAAATAAGCGATTAATTAAAAAACGATATAATACATCATATTCAATCATTTTAACATATTCCGCTTTTATTCTAGGGATTGTAGGAATATTATCTCAACAGCAAGCTAATGGATTTTTTTTTACGACTATCGGGGTATTAATAATAATTAGTATAGCTGCTGTAGATATTTATCAAAGAAACAAAACAATTAGAAAACTTATTGTTACTCCTGAAAAATTCCAAGATTATTTAAGTCGCTGGAAAGCGATTAATGCTATTGATGGAATATTAACTTTATCGGAACAAGAAAATTTACCAAACTCGATCAATTCCGATATCACTGCATACAGTTTTGATAGAGTAGTTGTTTGCGACAGCGCGGAAATTGCTAATTTACTCATCGCTAACAACTTTCACTTTGAAAACAATTCCGCTGTCTTAAGTATTGATGGTTATCCCGAAAATATTTTTGATTCGGTAATGCAAATGCTTCGTCGCAATGACGATTTGAAAGTCTACGTTTTACATGATGCTTCTCCAAGCGGTGTCGGTGTCGTAAATACTCTTTCTAATAATCCCGATTGGTTTTCTAATACTTCTAATTCAAATGTCACTATTTATGATTTAGGATTGTTACCGCGTCAAGTCTTTAATAATTCTAATTTTTTAACTCAAATCTCAGACGATTCTGCAAGAGAAGCACAAGAATTATCATCAGAAGTAAAAAAAGATTTGACAGAAAAAGAAATTAAATGGTTAGAAGCAGGTAAATACGTAAAATTAGAATCTTTCACCCCGCAAAAACTTTTAAGAGTTATTACTCAAGGCATTTCAAAAAGCAAAAGCAGTCAATCTGGTAGTAGCGATAGTTTTGTTGACTATAGCGGTGGTGGAGATTTCTCAGGAGGTAGTGATGCTTGCGATATTACGATATTTGCTGACGATTGTTTTGGGTAAATCAGTTTTAGATTTTAGAATTTAGATTTTGGATTAAGAATTATTGAAAAGTTATGAGTAAAAAAATATTTGTAGTGGGAGCATCTTGCTCCCTGCTAATTCACAATATTTTCTCTGCTCTGTGCTCTGTGCTCTCTGCTCTCTGCTCTCTCCTCTCTGCTCCCTGCTAATTCACAATATTTTCTCTGCTCTGTGCTCCCTGCTAATTCACAATATTTTCTCTGCTCTCTGCTCTCTGCTCTCTGCTCTCTGCTCTCTGCTCCCTGCTCTCTGCTCCCTGCTAATTCACAATATTTTCTCTGCTCTGTGCTCTGTGCTCTCTGCTCTGTGCTCTCTGCTCCCTGCTAATTCACAATATTTTCTCTCCTCTCTCCCAATCTCCTTGTCTCCCCCTCTTCCCCTCTCCCCCTCACTTCTTCTTCTGCACCTGCAACCAAATCTCCAAACTAACCAATAGCCACAACTTAACCCCATAACGTTGCCAAGCATCACCGCGATAATTCAACCATTGCTTAATCAAATCTTGATTTAATAATGGTGCTATTTCTGCATTTTTATTCAATAACAAACTTTTTGCTCGACGTTGCCAAAGCTGTTTAAACCAATACTGTACGGGTACCATCATTCCACTTTTTGGACGTTCGATTATTTCTCTTGGTAATACATCCAAAACAGCTTGTTTTAATACCGCTTTTTCTTGCGCCCCTGCTAGTTTATACTGTGGTGGTATCTGCATCGCCATCTCTACTACTCTTCGATCAAATAATGGCGATCGCCCTTCCAAGTCATTAGCAACTGTCATGTTGTTAACTTTTGTTAAAATATGGTCTGCTCCTTTAAATTTAATGTTGATTGTCATTAACCGATTTAAATAGCTTTCGTTTCGATACAGGTAATCGGCGAAGACAAAATCTTTCTCTTTTACTTTTGTAAAAACGTCTTGCTTGAGAAGTTGCGGTAAATAAGAGGAACATTTTTTAAAAGAGTTAAGGTAATTTGTTACTAAACTTTCTTCAGTATTATTAACTCCACCGTAGAGCCGATTTAACAACATGGGTTGATTTTTTGGGCCGCCAAAACATGGATCTCCTCCTTCTCCATTCAAGATTACACCGGCATTTTCCCGCGCTATTTTTCCTAATAAATAGTTGGGAACAGTTAAAGGATCGCCGATGGGGTCGTCTAAATAAGACATTACCTCTGGTAGTTTTGACCACATATCGTTAGGTGTAATTTCCAGGACATGATGCTGGGTTTTACAGTGTTGCGCTACTAAACCGGAAAACTCCAATTCATTGGGACAATTTTCGCCAAAATGAATCGAATAAGTATGTACGGGATGGTTGTGAAACTTGGCAGCCAGCGCCGTGATACAGCTTGAATCCAAGCCTCCAGACAAATAAACCCCTACTGGCTCATCTATGGGAAGATATTCTTGTACGACTTTATTTAAAAGCTGCCTTAACTGTTTTCCATGCCAAATTAAGCCTTCTTCTGCATTCTGAATATTTTCTCGTGCTTGCCAAAACAGACTTTCGCTAACGTAATTGATTTCTTCACCGCATGATTCGATTTGCAAAACCATCCCCACAGACAATTCCCGCACGTTTTGCCAAAGTGTTTGCTCTCCGGGTACGAAACCACAGCAAAGATAATCTCGTAATGCGACTAAATCTAACTGTTGGGAACCCCAAGGTAAAAGCGTCGCTAAACGAGGCGCAATAACGCAAAATTTGCCGGAATTAGTGTAATAAAGAGTACGGCAACCAACGCCATCTCGAACTAAATATAGCTGCCTTTCTTGGTTATCCCAAACACATAGCGAGAACATTCCTTCTAACAACTTGAGACATTCTTCACCTTCTTTTTCCCAAAGATGCGCTACTATTTCAATATCAGTATATTTTTTATTTAAATGTAAAAATTGCAGCAAATCAAAGCGGTTGCTTAACCAGATATCTCCAATTACAATAAAACGACTATTATGACTTTTTACAGCTTGGGTTTTGACTACAAAAAAATCTTCACTCACGTAAGTAACATCATAATTGCTAGGATCTATCCCTCCCAAAACCACATACCAATCTGGTACAACCTGGATATCAGGGATTTGTCTTCTATTCCATAAAGCGGCTAATTTCATAAAGATTTAAAACTATTGATTAAGAATTGAAAATAAAAATACCGATGAGTTGCCCTTGATGGATAGATAAGTTTAATCTAAAATCCCTGCATCCGAAATCCAAAATAGTTTGACATCGGTAATGGATGGAAATAGTATATTTTGATGCGAATTCACGGATAATAGATAAATACGTTACATTTTGAATTTTACAATTGAATCTGTAATTTTAAACACATTATCTTCGAGTTAGAAATACTTCAATATAATTACTGAACTTTAAAATGACTAAGTATAATGATTGCGATTTATCCTGGAAGTTTTGACCCCATCACCCTGGGACATCTTGATATTATTGAACGTGGTAGTCAGTTATTTTCACGAGTTATTGTTGCAGTATTACGTAATCCCAACAAGACTCCACTGTTCACGGTGCAACAACGTTTAGAACAAATACGTCAATCTACCACACATCTAGATAATGTAGAAATAGATGCCTTTGAAGGTTTAACCGTCGAATACGCCGTCCAAAGCAAAGCGAAAGTTTTGCTAAGGGGTTTAAGGGCAATTTCGGATTTTGAAGTTGAACTGCAAATGGCACACACCAATAAAACTCTTTCCACCGAAATAGAAACTGTTTTTTTAGCAACCTCAAACGAATATAGTTTTTTAAGTAGTAGTGTGGTAAAAGAGATTGCAAGGTTTGGTGGTTCTATTAATCATCTCGTTCCCCCTCACGTTGCTTTGGATACATATAAATGCTTCACCCACAACCAAACGGTATCGAACCCAATCAAAACGGACAAAACGGAAGTCACCCACCCGCTCAACCGTTTCCCCAACAGTCAGGAAGCGTAGATATTCAGCAGGAGCTTAACCGTTTAGAAGAGATAATTCTCACCAGTTTTCGCATCCCTTTGACGCGAAAGACTTTGGTAGATGAAGAAAAGTTACTCGAACAGCTTGATTTTATCCGCTTATCTTTACCCGAAGCTTTCCAAGAAGCTGTATTAACTATTCAGCAAAAAGAAGAAATTCTTTTAGAAGCCGAAGCATATGGACAGCAAATGGTAGAAGCAGCACAAGCTAAGAGAGCGCAAGTGTTGAACGAAAGCGATATTATCAGACAAGCCGAGCAACAAACCGAACAATTGAGCCGACAAGTACAGCAAGAGTGCGAGCTCCGGATGCAAGAAACTCTTGATGAAATCGAGCGCAAACGACGTGCTTGTCAGCAAGAAATCGAAGAAATGCGTCGTCTAGCGATGGAAGAAGCCGAACAAATTGCTCAAGGTGCAGATCAATATGCCGATAATGTTTTAGAACATATGGAGCAAGAACTTAACGAATCGTTAAAAATTATTCGCAACGGTAGACAGCAGCTTTATGGAGAACCCCAGCCATCGCAGCGCGTTTATCCTGGTAAAATGGTTAAGAAGAAGTAAGGGAAAAGGGAGTAGAGATTAGGGAGTGGGGAGTATAAAAAATCTTATAAATAGCATCTACAAATGTTTTATTTAGCGCAAGTTAATATTGGTACAAATCCTCCTTCCTTAGTGGGATTGATTCAGATAATCTTCGGTTTATTTTACGTAATATTTGTAATAGTCCAATTAACGAAAATTGGGAATAGACTTAATAGCTTGACTAAAACTTTCTATATTATTCAATTAGTTATTATACCCACTTTTCTACTATTATCAGGTATTATTTTAGTTTTCCGAGGTTGGAGATTAGATCCAGTTTTGCAGTTTCAGCAATTGATATTATCTCTTTTAGTCATTTTCTTAAGTTTGAAAGATATTCTAATTAACGCCGTTAATAGAAATAGATAATTTAACATTTTGCATTATAAATAGTCAGGATTCTTTACCTTCAGAACCTAGCGCAACTTTACTAGTCTACATTTTCATCTAAGTGTAAGCGGATTCGCTCATTCACTTCTGGAGAAATTTCTATATGTTCGGTACACTTTTGATTATTCAAAAAATTGAACCCATATAAATAAAATATTGAAAAATTAAGCTTTTTAGCCCACGGAGGTGGGCTTTGCTTGTATAGCCCCAGACTTCCAGTCTGAGGGTTTTTTACCGAATTTTCCTAAAGCGTATAAGTAAAATCCTCAACTAACATACCGGGAACTTTACTACCCCCAAGCTGACGATTTTCATAAGTTCCAACTTCGGGAATGAATTCATGTTTATCAGTAAAATCTATTAAATTATCGCCCCAAAAGTTGTATAAACTATCATCAAAACGTAAATCTTCTATGGGCGCCACAATTTCACCATCAGCAACCCAGAAGCAAGCATAACGAGTCATTCCCGTGATTCTTCCAGAAGGGCGATCGCTCCAATTTAAATAATGCAAATTCGATACATATAGCCCAGTTCCTAAACTTGATAAAATCGAATCAGAAGCCAAATTTCCTCGGCTGATTTCTGGGGAACGTAAAGACTCATCACTACCTGCACCATTTGCAAATTTGTCATATTCTTTAGCGCTACGGGAATTAATTAAAGTATTTAATAAAGCACCTTTTTCGATGATTTTTAACTGCAAAGGTGCAATTTCTCCCCAATCATTAAAACGCGGTACCGAGCCAGCGTAAAAATTTTCTTGCAAGCTAAACTTTGGAGAAAGTTTCTTTTCTTTATTCGCTAGCATTACTAAAGCACTGTTTCCTTGTTGGATATCAGCTTCGCTCAAACCTCCCCAAGAAAGCATTGTTAATAATTCCGCAACAGCAGCAGGAGCGAAATAAGTTTTGTAATGTCCTCGCGGGATTTTTTTAGAAGGACGAGAAAGTAACTCTAATTGCTGTTTTGCGCTGGTAATTTTATCTATATAAGTTTGATTGTTCCAATCATTTCCAGCATAAAAGCCTTTCACAGCTTGTCCCGAATCGGTAAAAATTGAATAGTCCAAGGTAAAAGTATCGCTAGTAAACCAATGTTTATTACCACCCGAATCAGCATAACCTTGACTTATAATACCCCCGGCATAAAAACCAGTAAAATCTAATTCTGTAACAGCTTCTAAAATAGTTTTAGCAACATCTTCATCAGCCAGCAATTTACCCGGATGAATTTCCCGAGTAATTTCATCTCCTGATGGTAAAACGAGATATGTATCTACAGGTAATGATGGCAATTCTGCTCGTAATTCCTGCAAAGAATTATACGCTTGCTTGCAATCAACTTCCCAATTACCGCTAACAGGAAAAACGCGAAAACCATCACGCTGATTTTCCATCAAAGTCAATTCAAGCCAGCCATCTGCAACAACACCAGTTTGTCGTACCTTCGCGCGATTAAACCTAGTAAACTGACTGCGCTCTCGATTAAATTTAAAACTAAATTCTTCCCCCGGTTTCTTTTCATCTAAAAGATATTCAAACAGTCGGTTAAAGCTGACTTCAAAAGCAGATATATCTTCGTTTTTCATAAACCTCTGTCAATTGGATTTTAGATTTTAGATTTTAGATTTTAGATTGGGAATTGGGCATAGGGCATGGGGGATTGGGAATTGGGAATTGGGAATTGGTAATTGGTAATTGGTAATAGGAGTTAGGAATGAGGAATTAATAACCTTGTCTCCCCCGAACCCCCGAACCCCATCCCCCCCCGAACCCCCGAACCCCCGAACCCCCGAACCCCATCCCCTCACCCTCCTCCGAAAACTTCAACATTTGTAAATAAACAAACGGGGGAAGCGTGCCCCACAGAAATTGCTTGATTCGGTTCTCCTTTACCGCAGTAAGGAGTACCATACATTTGCCAAGTTGATTTATTGCCTACTTTGATTAAACTTTGCCAAAATTCTGGGGTAGTAGCTCGATAATTCGGGTTGCGGAGAGTTTTTGTGAGCTTACCATCTTCTATCAATTTAGCGTACTCGCAACCAAATTGAAATTTATATCGACGGTCATCTATTGACCAAGAGCGGTTAGATTCCATGTAAACGCCGTGTTGTATACCGGCGATAATTTCTTCAAAACTGGCTTCACCTGGCTCCAAATTCAAGTTTGCCATGCGATCGATTGGCGGTCTATTCCAAGAGCAAGCACGAGCGCAAGCAACGCCATCAACGCCGCTTCTAGATTGACTTTCAAGGCTTCCCAACCCACGCTGCAATACACCTTCTTTGATGACGTATTCCTTTGTTGCGATCGCACCAGTATCATCAAAGCCATAGCTAGCAAATTCACCTTTGACAGTGGGATCGAAAGTAATATTCATTTTCTCAGAGCCGTATCCCAAACTGCCAAAATCATCTTTTTTAACAAAACTACCGCCAGCATAGTTTCGTTCATCGCCCAAAATTCGGTCAATTTCCAAAGGATGCCCGACACTTTCATGAATTTGTAACATCATTTGGTCTGGTGCTAAAACCAAATTAGTCCGAGTATTTGGGCATTCTTGGGCAGTCAAAAGTTCTATAGCTTGCTCGCCAATTTGTTGTATCCGATGCCATAAACTTTCTTCCTGAAAGTCCAAAACGCCTTGATAGCAATGTGCCGACCAACCATTATTAGTCCGCGGCTGGACAATTAAACCATCTTGTGCAGTAGCTCCGAAATGAGTGCTAAATAACAATAATTTTTGATAAATTTCCGAGCCGTTACTGCTAACAAACCAAGTATTCTTATCAGTAGTCGTAGCGCTAGCTGTAGTCTGAACAATTTTGTCATCAACTTTTAACGTTTTACAGACACGCACAAGCAGATCGTTAATTTCTCGCGAATTCAAACCATCAAAATTTTTAACCGACGGCGTTAGGAATTCACCCACAACTTTCGGACGTTCGCTCCGAATCTGAAATGGATGTATCCACCATTCGCTAGCAGCAATTGCCTGTTTATAAGCAACTTCCGCAGCAGCCTGTAGAGAATCCAATTCCAGAGAATTAGTTGCTCCATAGCCCAGACAGCCATTAACCAGAACTTCTACCATTGCTCCGACAGTAGAAGACTTACCATTGCTTTGGGGTAAACTATCCCGGAAAAAACGATTTGACGAAGTTTCTTCTACCGCCCTAATACCAATCCAGTCAGCAGAAACATTTATATTATCAATTGCTTTTTTTAGTTCAGACCACATACAACAAAACTTAGGTGTAAGGAAGAGGGGGAGACTATATTATTTACTACAAAACGTCAACTTTTGCACCTATGATTTGTTAAGTTTTTCTTTATTTAAAAAAATTTGGGAATTGGGCCGGAAGGATGTGGGGAAGATGGGGAGAGGGGGAGATGGGGTAGAATAAATTATTCTAAATTCCTAACTGGTAACTGATAACTGGTAACTGTTCACCGTTCACTGATAACTGATAACTGCTCACTGCTCACTGATAACTGTTTTTCAGCTAACAACTTGGGACGAAGATACAGATTTTCCAAAACTACTGCGATACCTGCTACCCAAGGTGGGACAATCACGGCTCCGATAATTCCTAAAACCTGGGTTCCTCCCAATACCGCTAAAAGTTGATAAAAGGGGTGAACTCTTACAGTATTACCGACCAATAAAGGGTCTAATACATAAGATTCAATATTTTGAATAATTACAAACAATAGCAATACCCATAAAACAGTCAATCCTCCTTGGGGAATTGCGACAATTAGAGCCGGAATCGCTCCCAAGACTGGCCCAACAAACGGTATGACGTTGGTAAATGCTGCAATCGTACCTAATGCCAAGGCAAACTCCGAAAGCCCTAAAATTCGTAAAGCAACGGTAATAACAATACCTAAAATCAAAGAAACTAAAACCCTTCCTTGAACGTATCCCCCCATCCGTCGAGAAATAGGCAAAACTTGTGCTTCAAGACGTTCATCCCACGGTTGTGGAAATACGCTTACCAAACCTCTAATTAAACTTTTACTTCCAGCAGCCATGTAGCCAGAGATCACCACAGCCAAAATCAGATTGATAGCAGCACCAAGAATACCAAAAGTTACCCCGAAAGAACGTAAAACTAACTTTTGACTCGAACGAAATAACCCATTAGTAAGCGCTTGGAGATCGAAGAATTGTTCTATAGTTTCTAATTGAGTTATTCCCACTCGCGCAGCTAAATTTTCAATAGCCACACCCAAATTTTCCAAATAAATCGGAAATCTGCGGGCTAACCGCTGGATTTGTTCCGAAACAGAAGGACCAATCAGCAAACCTATTACAATTAATCCTCCAATCAAACCCAAATAAAACAGAATAACCCCCAGCCATCGGGGAAAACGCAATCTTTCGAGCGCATCAACAGAAGGTGAAATAGTAGCCGCAAGCACCGTAGCAATCATCAAAGTTAAGACTAAACTTCTTAATTGCCACAGTAAAATTACTAGAAAAAATCCAGCAATAATTAGTAGAACATCGTACAGAGTGAAAGATTTACGTTTTTCTGACATAGGGATGGGGGATGGGGGATGGGGAGAGGGGGGAGAGGGGGTAGAGGGGGAAGAGGGGGAGACAAGGAGATGGGGAGATGGGGAGACAAGGGGAAAATTATAACTCCTAACTCTTAAGTCCTAACTCCTAACTCCTAACTGTTCACTGCTCACTGTTCACTGCTCACTGATTCCTGTGCCATTTCGTGCCTTCTTTACTATCAATTAAGGCAATACCTTGAGATTGTAATTCGTCGCGGATGCGATCGGATTCGGCGAAGTTTTTGGCAATTCTTGCTTCTTTTCTTTGTTGAATCAGTGTTTCAATTTCTTCGTCGCTTAAACCATCATTCGTTGCTGTCGCCGTTTCCAATTCTATTTGAGCAACTAAACCCAGTACATCAGCTAATGTAACTAATGTTTGCCACATTTTTAGTAATTCTTCGGGTGCGGTTTTGGTTTTACCTTGATGTACCAAATTATTTCCTTCTTTCCCAAGTTCTTTGGCTAGCTCAAATAATACACTCAACCCGCTAGAAAAATTAAAGTCATTATTTACAGCTTCTCGAAAACGCGAAACATAAGAATTTTCTTCACCTTGTCCCCTTGTCTCCCTGTCCCCTTGTCCTTTTATTTCCTTGCCCCAATTCAACTTTTCGCCATATTTATTCCCAAAAACCAATCCTTCTTTGAGAGTATTCCAACCATTTGTAGCTGCTTGAATGGCTTCGTCTGTAAAGTCAATGGGTTTGCGGTACTGAGCAGTAAGTACAAATAACCTTACAGCCATCGGTTCAACGCCGCGATCGAGTAGTTGGCGAATAGTAATAAAATTGCCCAATGATTTGGCCATTTTTTCACCATCAACTTTCACCATGCCGTTGTGCAGCCAAAAATTAGCTAAAGGTTTACCAGTGACGGCTTCGGATTGAGCAATTTCGTTTTCGTGGTGGGGGAAAATTAAATCGGCTCCACCTGCATGAATATCGATGGTTTCTCCAAGACGCTCTCTAACCATTGCAGAGCATTCAATGTGCCACCCCGGACGACCTTTTCCCCAAGGTGATTCCCAAGCTGGTTCTTCTGGCTTTGCTGCTTTCCACAATGCAAAATCAAACTGATATCTTTTCTTTTGATATTCTGAATCTTCTATATTTACTCTTTCGCTGGCTCCAGCCTGCATATCTTCTAACTTTCTCCCAGAAAGCTTGCCGTATCCATCAAATTTTTGTACGGCGTAGTAAACATCACCTTGGGACGGATAAGCGTAATCTTTATTTTCCAACTCGTGAATTAACCGCTTAATTCCATCCATCGTTTGAGTAGCGCGGGGGTATTCGTCGGCTTCTTTGACGTTCAAACGCGCCATATCGTCAAAATACGCTTCAATATATTTTTCGGCTACAGCTTCCATCGATGAGTTTTCTTGTCGCGATCGCTTCAAAATTTTATCGTCAACATCGGTAAAATTCTGCACGTAACGGACTTGATAACCGCTAAATTGTAAATAGCGCCGTACAACATCCCAGACAATGCAAGCCCTAGCATGACCCAAATGGCAGTAATCATAAACCGTCACGCCGCAGTAATACATCTTAACTTTTTGCGGTTCTACTGTTTTGAAGGGTTCTTGGCGACGGGTAAGACTGTTGTAAACTATTAGGGTCATGAGCAAAGACTTTGGATTTTAGATTTTGGATTTTGGATTAGATTATAAATGGTTTCAAGCACTGTGTTTCAAGCAGATCGAAAAACTCTGGATCATCAACGATTATCAAATATAGATACGCAATAATAGAGTAAAGCACTTTTGCGTAACTACCTAAGCTACATTTTTATTTGTAATTCTTTCCCAATTTTAGTTAATTTACTGTTCTCGCCATGCAATCAACAGCAACTTCAGATCGAGCAATGGAAGAAACGAAAAAAGGATTACCAGTCACAATTATTACTGGATTCCTCGGTAGCGGTAAAACGACTCTACTCAATCATATCTTGACTAATCAGCAGGGTTTGAAAACTGCTGTTTTGGTAAATGAATTTGGCGAAATTGGCATTGATAACGAGTTGGTAGTCTCCACCGACGAGAATATGGTGGAGCTAAACAACGGCTGTATCTGCTGCACCATCAATAGCGATTTGGTGGATGCCGTTTATAAAGTAATGGAACGTCAAGAAAATATTGATTACTTAGTTGTAGAAACCACTGGTTTAGCAGATCCCTTACCCGTTGCATTAACCTTTTTAGGAACCGAATTACGAGATTTAACTCGTTTGGATTCCATCGTGACTATGGTAGACGCTGCTAATTACAGCATGGATTTATTCAACTCCGAAGCTGCTTTTAGTCAAATTGCCTACGGTGATGTAATTGTTCTCAACAAAACCGATTTAGTTGATGAAGCCGATTTAGATTCTTTAGAAGTAAAAATTCGGGACATCAAGGAAGGAGCAAGAATTCTCCGCACCACAAAATCCCAAGTACCTTTACCTTTAATTCTCAGCGTCGGTTTGTTTGAGTCGGATAAGTATTTTGACGCGGTTGAAGAACACAACCACGACAACCACGACCATAATCACGACCACCACGACCATAACCACGACGAACATAACCACGACGAACACGACCATTCAGAATGCGGTCACGACCATCACGACCATCACGACCATCATTCACACCATTTAGAAAATGATGGATTTACATCGGTGTCATTCAAAACTGACAAACCGCTATCCATCCGTAAATTCCAGTATTTCTTAGATAACCAGCTTCCCGACAACATTTTCCGTGGCAAGGGAATTCTCTGGTTTGACGAAAGTCCCAAAAGACATATTTTCCACCTTTGCGGTAAACGCTTTACCCTTGATGATGATGAGTGGAAAGGCGAAAAGAAAAATCAATTAGTGTTAATTGGTCAAAACTTGGACGAAGAAGGTTTATTAAAGCAGATAGAAAACTGCGTATGTATACCTTCTGCCAATAAAGGTAAAGGTTTCGGAAAATAATCAAGGATAAATTTTCGTCCCATTCGGTAAATGTAGAGACGCTCATAGTTTCGCGTCTCTATAATAATTTTCATACACCCTAATTTTTTGATAACCGATAACTGAGAACTGATAACCGATAACTGATAACTGGTAACTGATAACTGAATTAATGCGCGTAATTATCCAGCGAGTTACATCATCTCAAGTTGCCGTTGATGGTGAAATTATCGGCAAAATAGGAACCGGACTTAATTTACTCGTAGCGATCGCCAATACCGATACCGAAGCAGAATTAGATTGGATGGCTCGTAAATGTTTGGATTTACGGTTGTTTCCAGATTCTGCTGAAGATAAACCTTGGCAAAAATCGATATTAGAAATCGGTGGCGAATTATTAGTAGTAAGTCAATTTACTCTTTATGGAGACTGTAAAAAAGGTCGTCGTCCTTCGTTTGACCGAAAAAATGGGATTCAAGCCCCGTCCTTATAGGGCGGCTTTTTATTCGATTTCAATTTTCCGATCAGTTCTCTCAATATGTCAGATTTAGTTCTCCCGGTTTCTTGGCAGTAAGTTTCAATCATTCCAAACTCTTCGTCAGTTAGTCGAAAAAATATATTCTTTTTCATGGCTTTTGTATATCTATAT
>JBARZF010000657.1:0-1942 GCA_049649675.1 Rivularia sp. (in: cyanobacteria)
GAAAGACGGGTTTCAGTTTCACGTAACTGCACTGTACGTCTTTCAACCCTTGCTTCTAATGTTTCGTTTAACTTTTTGAGGTTTTCTTCTACTTGTTTTCGTTCGGTAATATTTTCGTAAGTACCCAGAATACCCACTACATTACCTTTATTATCGTGTAAAGGAATTTTATTGGTATCTAACCAGAACAGGTTTCCATCTGCTTGTACTTGAGTCTCAATAATATTTACTTCGGGAACATCGTTATCCATAACTCGCTTATCGCATTCCCGAAACCATTCTGTTTCCTCTTTTGTCCAAGGTAAATCGTAATCATTTTTACCGATTATATTTTTCGGTTCATCGACACCAGCATCCTGGGTAAAATTGCGGTTGCAGCCCAGATAAACCGAATTCCGATCTTTCCAAAACACAGAATGAGGGATATTATCGATCGCAAGTTGAAACAATTGTTCGGAGAGTTGTAACTTATCTTTTAACTGCTGATTTTCTTGCTTGAGGGATTCATAAATACATTTATCAATAGCGATAGAATTTTCAGTCATGCTAAAAACGTTATTTCTGATTAAAGCTTGTAATATTTATAGTTCCCAAAATATGAACTAAATTAGACAACAATGGAAGATTAAAGGTTGAAGGTTTAGAGTTAGTACTACCAGATTGACATACTCCCCGGCGTAAACGCACGGGGATTCTTGTTCATGGTTCATTGAAATCCGCTTGCTATATCAAGTTTCCCATCAATAGTATTGGCGGTTCTCTCCCCATGCTTTCCCGATTGCTCGGCAGATCCCTTTTGCCCAAAGGTACTGTTGTTTTGCCACTTAAATCCTAATATCTTCATACCTTTTTTTAGGATGTTGATCGCCGCATTCGTATCACGGCATATTTCAACTCCACAGGATGAACATAAATGAGTTCTGGTGCTAAGTGATTTTTTTACTCTATGTCCACAATGGCTACAGTCGCTCGATGTGTAGTTAGGCGATACCGCAACTACTGCTTTATCCCAAATTTTCCCATAGTAGTCTAACCATTGAGTAAACTGATACCAACTAGCGTCAGAAATCGATTTAGCCAAATGATGATTTTTGACCATGTTCGCAATCTTCAAATCTTCATAGACAATCACATCGTTAGAGTGAACCACGTATCGGGCTTGCTTTATAGCCCAATCTTTACGCTGTCTTTGGATTTTAAGATGAACTTTACCTAATCGTTTTCGCGACTTGTGATAATTAATTGATTGAGGTTTCTTGCCTAAAACAAACTTTTTGCTTAACCGCCTCTGAGCTTTTTTGAGTCTCCGTTCTGACTTTCTCAAGAATTGGGGATAAATTACAGCATTATCATTTTGGTCTTTGGTGAAATATTTTAACCCCAAGTCCAACCCAACAACGTTACCAGTGAATTCTCCAACTTCCTTGCGGTCAACATCAAAGCAAAATTGAGCGTGATAGCCATCTGCTTTTCTGACTACTCGTACACGGTTTATTTTAATCCTAAATAGGTCAATACGTGTTTCCTTGTTGCAAAATAAAGAAAATGTTCCCGCATTAAAACCATCAGTAAAATTGATGCTCGTGCAGTCCGGAGATAGCTTCCATCCTGAAACCTTATACTCTACAGAACGGCAATGTTTTTTAAATTTCGGATAACCTTTATTTTTCTCCTGCTTTTTGCAGCGCTTATAAAAACTAGAGATAGCAGCCCAAGCTCTTTCAGCACTGGCTTGACGCGCAGCAGAGTTTAGCTTCAAAGCAAAGTCGAATTCGCGTGCTAAATATGAACATAGCTTATATAAGTCAGCTTTCCCAACTCCTTGATTATCCATCCAATAACGAACTGCTTTATTTCTAATAAACTGAGCAGTGCGAATTGCATCATCAAGAGCCTGGTATTGTTCCTTGGTTCCGTTTAGTAGCAAGTCGCTTCTCTTACT